>CAWVZX010000005.1:0-26727 GCA_963934755.1 uncultured Arcobacteraceae bacterium
GGTGAAATTCAAATTACTGATGCACTACTTACTTTAGCAAAACAAGGTAAAGTCTTAGCATATAAATTTGATGGTATTAGATTCGATTGTGGAAATGTGGACGGATTTGTAGAAGCAACTAACTATTTTTATAATAAAGGTTAAAAGTGCAATATAACAGAAATTTTTATCAAATAAAGTCAAATGAAGTTATTTTTGAATCTATTAAAGAAGAGATGGGTGAAGTAGGGTATTATAATCTTCCATTACAAGATACAAGTATTCTTAAAGATTTTGCTAAAACCGTAAAACAAAAAGATATTGCAGTCATTGGTATAGGTGGAAGTACATTAGGAACTATTGCTATTTATAATTTTTTAAAGAAAGCTAATTGTTTTGATAAAAAGCTCCATTTTTTTGAGTCTACAGACCCTATGGATATTCAGTCTAGACTCAATAAGATTAGCATGAAAGATACTTTATTTATAGTTATAAGTAAATCAGGAACGACCATTGAAACTATAAGTTTATTTAAATATTTTCATTCATTAGTAAAAATAGATAAAAATAATTGTGTTATTGTAAGTGAAAGTGATAGTAAAATTACTAAGTATGCTCATAAAAATAATATGAAAACATTTGATATACCTAAAAATGTGGGAGGAAGATTTTCCGTATTTTCAGCTGTTGGATTATTGCCTTTAGCTATTGTTGGGGTAGATATAGATAATTTACTGCAGGGAGCTAAAAAAGTAAGAGATAGCTTTTTTGCACAAAGAGAATTTTATGAACCAATAATGCAAAAAGCAAGATTTTTAGTTGAAAATAAATCTAAGTTTAACATTAATATATTATTTAGTTATTCATCTGCATTAGAGGGATTTAACAAATGGTATATACAGTTATGGGGAGAAAGTCTTGGGAAGATTAATGTCAATGGCACTAGACAAGCATTAACCCCTATTGGGTTAATAGGACCAGTCGATCAACATTCATTTTTACAATTAATTTCAGAGGGCAAAAGAGATAAAACAGTTACTTTTATAAAAGTAAATGACTTTGAAGAAGATACGATTATTCCTTCAAATACCTTAGTGGGATTTGAAGATTTGGAATATGTAGACGGATTAAAATTTGCAGAACTTATTGAAGCACAAGCAAATGCAACAATAGAATCCATACAAAAGATGTCTGATATTCCATGTGATGTAGTCACCATAGATAAAATTGATGCTTATAATATTGCAGCGCTTATGTATAATTTTCAGCTTTTAACTTCGATAGTCGGGAAATTTGTGCAGATAAATACCTATGACCAGCCAGGAGTTGAGGCTGGTAAAATAATCTTAAAAGATAAATTAAAATCGTTATAATTAGAGTTTTTAAAACATTATGATAGAATTTAAGTAAATTGAATAAAGGTTTTCACTGATGAAGATTATAGCTAGTAATTTCAAAACAAATCATACTCGAAAAAGTACAAATGAATTTATTTTAAAAGTTAATGAATTCTTAAAAAATGAAGATGTGAAAAATGATGTGTACATATTTCCTCCTTCTACAGCCTTGGATAGTTTTGATATCAAAGAAAATTTAATCATAGGAACGCAAAATGCTTTTCATACTAGAAATGGTTCATACACAGGTGAAATAGGCACTGAACAATTAGATGAATTTGGAATTCGAACTATATTGATTGGCCATAGTGAAAGAAGACATATCCTAGCTGAATCACAAAAAAGTATTGCATTAAAATATAATTATTATAAATCATTGGCTTACCAAATTATATATTGTGTTGGGGAGCCTTTAGAAGTAAAAGAAACAGGACTTACTGAAACCTTAGGATATATCTGGGAACAATTTGATGGTATTGATTTAGATTATGAAAATCTAATTATTGCTTATGAACCTGTTTGGGCTATAGGAACTGGGGTTGTGGCATCACTAGAAGATATAGCGACAATTCACAAGAAAATCAAAAAGAAAATTAACAAACCTTTGCTATATGGGGGAAGTGTTAAGCCATCGAATTTAGAAGAGATACTCAAAATAGAAAATGTTGATGGAACATTAATTGGAACATCAAGTTGGAATGCAGAAGATTTTAAACAAATGATACAAATAACAAAAAAAAATTCGTAATAAAGAGGAAGTAAATATGATAATGAAGGGTAAAAAAGGGGTTATTCTAGGAGTAGCCAATAATAAATCTATTGCATATGGTATAGCAAAACAGTGTAAAGCACAAGGTGCTGAAGTCGCATTTACTTATTTAAATGATTCCTTAAAGAAAAGAGTTGTTCCAATTGCAGAAGAGTTTGGAAGTAGTGATTTAGTGTATCCTTGTGATGTATCAAACCCAGATGAGATAAAAGTACTTAAAGAGTCTTTAGAAAAAGATATGGGACAAATTGATTTTGTCGTACATTCTATTGCTTTTGCACCAAAGTCAGGACTGACTGGAAGATTTTATGATATTAGCAAAGATGCTTTTGATGTTGCAATGGATATTTCTGTATACAGCTTAATAGAAGTTGTAAGAGAATTGAAGCCAATTATGAGTGAGAATTGTTCAGTCTTAACACTTTCATATTATGGTGGAGCAAAATACATTCCAAATTATAATCTAATGGGTGTTGCAAAAGCAGCTTTAGAGATGACTACAAAATATTTAGCAGAAGATTTAGGAAAAGATGGAATCAGAGTAAATGCAATTTCTGCAGGTCCTATTAAAACTTTAGCAGCAGCAGGTATTGGTGAATTTAGATTTATGTTAAAATGGAATGAAGCACATAGTCCAATGAAAAAGAATGTTACAACTGATGAGGTTGGGAATTCTGGGATGTACTTACTATCAGATTTAAGTTCTGCAGTTACTGGTGAAATACATTATGTAGACGCAGGTTACAATATTATGGGTATGCCAGCAGTTTCATTTGATGAAGATGGCAAACAACATATTGCCTGGGACGGAAATAAATAATTAAGGATGGAAGTGAACAATATCAATTATAAAGAAATCGCTACAAAATATCAAACCCCTTACTATGTATACGATTTTGATTATATAAGAAAACAATATAATGAACTAAAAGACGCATTTAAAGCTAGAAAATCATTAATCGCATATGCTGTTAAAGCAAACTCAAATTTAAGTGTAATAAAACATTTAGGTGATCTTGGCAGTGGAGCAGATTGTGTTAGTATAGGTGAAGTAAAAAGAGCCTTAAAAGCAGGAATTTCTAAATATAAAATTATATTTTCAGGTGTTGGAAAAATTGATGGTGAAATTAGAGAAGCTTTAAACCTAGATATTTTAATGATAAATATTGAAAGTGAAGCTGAATTGCATCGCGTATCTTCAATTGCTAAAGAGTTAGAAAAAATTGCTAGAATATCTATTCGTGTCAATCCCAATGTTGATCCTAAAACACATCCTTATATTTCCACAGGACTACATGAAAATAAATTTGGTGTAGATTTAAATACAGCAAAAAGAATGTATATATTTGCAAAAAATAATGACAATATAGATCCAGCAGGTATTCATTGTCATATAGGCAGCCAATTAACAGAATTAGCACCCATAAAAGAATCTGTAAATATAGTGGCTGACTTAGTAAGAAATTTAAAATCTGCATTAAATATAGAGTTAAGATTTTTTGATGTTGGTGGTGGATTAGGTATAGTATATGACAATGAAGTCTTAATAGATACTTATCTTTATGCACAAACAGTTCTTGATGCTTTATTTGGTTTAGATGTTACTGTTATCTGTGAACCAGGTAGATTTATCGTTGGAAATTCTGGAACCTTTATTACGAAGGTTTTATACGAAAAAATTAATGGTTCAAAAAGATTTGTTATCGTTGATGGAGCGATGAATGATTTAATTCGTCCAAGTTTATATCATGCATATCATAAAATCGAAGTATTGGATAAAAATGAAAATATAAGTGACTGTAATGTTGTAGGTCCTGTTTGTGAAAGTGGTGATTTTTTTGCAAAAAATATACAATTACCTCAGACAGAACACAACGACTTAATTGCTATTTATAGTGCAGGTGCTTATGGATTCACAATGTCAAGTAATTATAATACTAGGGGCAAAGTTGCTGAAATTGCAGTTGAGAATGGAAGTGATAGACTTATTCGAAGAAGAGAAACATTTGAAGACTTAATAGCACATGAAGAGGAATATCTAAAGTAGATATTAATAAAGGAAATATTGATGAATGAAGCTATTAAATTAAAGAAATTAAGAGATACCTTGGATAGTATTGATGATGAGGTATTAAAACTGCTAAATCAAAGAATGCTGACTGTTCATAAAGTTGGAGAATTAAAAGCACAAAGTGGTGGTTCTATATATCGTCCTGAACGAGAAAAAGAGATAATTAAAAGACTGACGATACTTTCTAAAGAGGAAACTGGAGCTTTAAATCAATCAGCAATAGAAGCTATATTTTTAGAAATTTTTGCAGTAAGTAGAAATCTTGAACTTCCAGAAAAGATTGCCTTTTTGGGACCATTGGGAACGTACACTCACCAAATGGCTGAGAGTCGATTTGGGGGGACCAGCGAATATGTATCTATGAATAGTATTAATGGTGTCTTTAGCGAAGTAAGTGCAAAAAGAGCTAAATTTGGAGTAATACCAATAGAAAATAGTAGTAGTGGAATAGTAAATGATACTTTAAGGGCACTTAACAAATATAATTTGAAAATCGTATCAAATTCACCTATGCGCATACATAATACATTTGCAACAAATTGTAAAAATATAAGTGAAGTTAAAAAGATTTATTCAAAAGATGTTGTTTTTGCTCAATGCCGAGAGTTTTTAAATGAACACAACTTAGATAATGTTGAATTAGTACCTGTGGAATCTACTGCAAAAGCAGTTCAAATAGCAGTTAAGGAGAAAAATAGTGCAGCTATTAGTTCTCATATTGCTGCTACAATGTATGGATTGCCTATAGTTTTTGAAAATATAGAAGATAATGATAATAATAAAACAGAATTTATTATAGTAAGTGATTTTGAAAATCTATCAAGTGGCAATGATAATACAGCAATACTAGCAAAGTTATCTAAACAAAGTGGTTCCTTAGTTAAATTTTTACAGGATTTTGGTACTAAAAATATAAATTTTACAAAAATAGAATCACATATAATTAAAAATGAGCTAGTCTTTTTTATAGAGTTTAATGGACATAAAAATGACGAAAAAATTAGTGCTATACTTAAAAAATATCCAAAAGAAATAAAATTTTTAGGTAGTTATGTAAGGGAAACAGATGACATTTAATAAAGTATTAGATAACTTAAATATCTACGAAGCAGGTAAACCAATTGAGTTGCTTGTAAGAGAATATGGAATTAATCCAAAAGATATCATAAAATTGGCATCAAATGAAAATCCATACGGTACTAGTCCTAAGGTGGTTAAAGCAATAGAAAAAAAATCATCGAGCTCATTTGTTTATCCTGATGATAGTATGTATGAATTAAAAGAAGCAATAGTAAAAAGATTTGAAGTAGATGATTCCAATGTAATTATTGGTGCAGGTAGTGATCAAATCATTGAATTTTGTGTTCATGCTAAATGTGACGCAAATTCTAAAGTACTTATGGCAAAAACAACATTTGCTATGTATGAAATCTATTCTAAACAAACAGGTGCCAGTATTTTAAAAACTATATCGGATACACATAATTTAGATGAATTTAGAAAAATCTATAAAGAAGAGGGTGCCGATATAATCTTTTTATGTTTGCCAAATAATCCAATGGGAGAATGCCTTGATGCTAAAGATGTATATAATTTTTTAGATGAAATAGATAAAAATACTTTAGTTGTTTTAGATGGTGCATATCAAGAATATGCTATTTATAAAGATGCTGTAAAAAAGATTGATGTAAAAAAAGTAACTGAAAAATATTCAAATGTTATATATCTTGGAACTTTTTCTAAGGCGTATGCATTGGGTGGATTACGAGTTGGGTATGGTATCGCAAATATAAATATCATTCAAAATTTATATAAACTAAGACCACCTTTTAATGTAACTACACTCTCTTTAGAAGGTGCTAAAATAGCACTTCAAGATGAAGAATTTGTACAAAAGTGTATCAAAAAGAATTTTAAAGAGATGAAGAGATATGAAGAATATGCAAATAAACACAAATTAAAATATATTCCTAGTTATACAAATTTTATAACAATTTACACAGGCGAGAATATTTCAAAAGATGTTGCTCAAAAATTATTAGAACGAGGGATTATTGTAAGAGATATGACAGGTTATGGGCAAAATGCTATACGAATTACTATAGGAAGAAAAAAACAAAATACAAAAGTATTTAAAGCACTAGATAAATTTTTAGACTTAAACATAAAGAAGGTAACCCTAGAGTAAAACAGAATTTTCAGCAGGATTGACGGCATTTTTAACGATGTCTGTGTAAATGCATGAGTTTCACTATTTTATACCATTTCAAATGAAATATTTTGAATCATATTGGTCTGGAACTTTTATCTTCCGTAAAATTCCTTTCTTGATAATTGGCTACTGTTTTAATATTTATATTATAATTTTGTGCTAATTCAACATTTGTTAAATTAGAATTCTGTATAATTTTTTGCTAGTATGTAATTAAACTATCGCTTTTATTTTATATTTAGTGAATTAGAGAATATTCAATTACAAATAGTTTTACAGTTGGATTTATTGTGTATACTGGATTAAAATTATTAAAAGGCGAATTTAAAGATATAAATTTAGGTCTAATTACGATTACTTTGATATCGTTATTGGTATTTATATGTCATTAGAGGAAAGATATTGGAAAAATTATACTATAGTTATGAAAATTGTTTAGAAGATTGTCGTGTTTTAATACCTCAAATAAAAGATTATAATCCTGATGCACTTATTGCAGTTGCTAGAGGTGGTTTAGTCTTAGGCCATCTTTTAAGTGAAGCCTTAGACACACGGGAAATATATAGTTTAAACTCCATCCATTATGATAGAACTACAAAATTAGATACATTTGAAATATTTAATATTCCAGATTTATCAAGAAAGCATAAAATTGTTTTAATTGATGATATAGTTGACAGTGGAGAAAGTATGGTTGAAATTCTTAAAATATTGAGTGAAAAATACCATCACTGTGAATTTAAGATTGCTAGTGTATTTTATAAATCAACAGCAATTATACAACCCCATTTTACAGTTAGAGAAGCCAAAGATTGGATTGAATTTTTTTGGGAAATAGACCTATTAGAAAAGAAGTAATATGAATATCAAAAATAAAAACATAAAAGAACTAGAAGTAATAGCACAAGAGATACGAGATAGAATTATCGAGGTTGTCTCAGTTAATGGTGGCCATTTAAGTTCCACTTTAGGTGCTGTGGAATTAACTTTAGGTATGCATAAAGTGTTTGAAAATGAACACGATCCTTTTATTTTTGATGTATCACACCAGTGTTATCCTCATAAACTCATAACAGGAAGATGGGAAGGGTTTAAGACTTTAAGACAATTTGGGGGAATGAGTGGTTTCACGAAACCAAAAGAATCAAAATCAGACTATTTTGTAGCTGGTCACTCATCTACTTCAATATCATTGGCAGTTGGTGCTGCAAAAGCTGCAAAACTAGAGCAAAATGGAAAAATACCTGTTGTTATGATAGGAGATGGTTCTATGACTGCTGGTATGATATATGAAGCTTTAAATGAACTTGGTGATTTAAAACTGTCAGTAGTTATAATTTTAAATGATAATGAAATGAGTATCGCAAGACCAATAGGTGCATTGAGTAAATATCTTAGTAAACTTTTAGCTGGTAAATTTTATCAAGGATTTAGAAATAAAGTAGATTTTATAGTCAAAAACTATATGCCTAAAGGTACAGACTATATTGCTAAAAGAATAGAAGAAAGTTTGAAACTTATCACTCCTGGTATTTTATTTGAAGAGATGGGTATAGATTATATTGGGCCTATTGATGGTCATAATATAGAAGAGATAATCGAAACACTTGAGTTAGCAAAGAATTTAAAAAAACCTGTTATATTACACGCAAAAACAGTAAAGGGAAAAGGTTATCCAATTGCAGAAGGTCATCATGAGCATTGGCATGGAGTGAGTCCCTTTGATATTGATACTGGAATATTTCATAAAAAAGCAGGAGCAAAAGCTGCAACAGCAGTATTTAGTGATGCTTTATATGAATTAGCTGTAAGGGATGAAAGAGTTGTAGGTGTCACTGCTGCTATGCCTGGAGGAACAGGGATAGATAAACTTATGAAAGAATTTCCAAATAGATTTTGGGATGTAGCAATTGCAGAACAACATGCTGTTACTTCTATGGCCGCTATGGCAAAGGATGGATTTAAACCATTTGTTACTATTTATTCTACATTTTTACAAAGAGGATTTGATCAAATTATCCATGACGTTTGTTTGATGAAATTACCTGTTACATTTTGTATTGATAGGGCAGGAATAGTTGGTGCTGATGGGGAGACTCATCAAGGACAATTTGATATTAGTTTTTTAAGATTTTTACCAAATATGACACTATTTGCACCAAGAGATAATAAAACATTACAGTATGCTTTAGAGTATGCTAAAGATTATGATTCACCATGTGCTATAAGATATCCAAGAGGTTCTTTTGACGAATTAGAGTATGAATCAACTAAATTTGTACTTGGTAAATCTGAGATATTAAAACAAGGTACAAGCGAAATAGCTTTTATAGGGTATGGTGCAGGTGTTAGTCGTGCCATTAAAACTGCACAATTGTGTTCTGAAGATATTACAATAGTTGATTTAAGATTTGTTAAACCTATGGATGCAAATTTATTAAAAGAATTATCACTAAAAACTAAAAAATGGTTTGTTTTTAGCGATAGTCAAAAGGCAGGTGGAGTAGGAAGTGCTATTTTAGAGCTTATTAGTGAAGAAGATTTAGATGTAAAAGTGAAATCATTTGAATACAAAGATATTTTTGTTCAACATGGAGATACTAAATTATTAGAAGAAGACTTAGGATTATTACCTAGCCAATTAGCAAAACAAATAAAATAAGTTTTCCAGTACTATTAGAAAACTTTATCTAAAATAATTAATACAAAAAATACTATTCCTAAATAACCATTGATAGTAAAAAATGCTTTATCGATTTTTGAAAAATCTCTATTAACAATAATATGTTCATAAGTAAGCATAAGGGCACTACAGATTAGAGCTACATATCCAAATACCCCAAGAGATGATTCTATCACAAATAGAGTCCAAAATATTATAGTAAATATGTGCATAATTTTAGAAAATAACATTGTATTTTCTACACCAAATTTTGAGGGGATTGAGTGAAGTCCTAATTTTTTATCAACTTCTATATCTTGTAAAGAGTATAATAAATCAAAGCCAGCCACCCAAAAAAGTACACCCATACTTAAATAAACAGACCATAGTGTAATCGTTTCAGAAACGGCTACAACCCCTGCAATAGGCGCTAGTCCTAAAGAAAGACCAAGAACTATATGAGCTAAATAAGAGAATCTTTTAAAATATGAGTAACTTGCCAGAATCAATAAAATAGGAACACTTAATATAAATGCCAAATCATTTACAAAATAAGCAACGAGTATAAATCCTATAGCATTGGCTAAAGTAAAGAAAAATATTTGAGTAGGGTTGATTCTTCCATCTACACTTGGACGGTTTATTGTTCGTGGATTGAGTGCATCTATATCTCGATCTAAAAATCTATTAAATCCCATAGCAAAATTTCTAGCAGTTAAAGAGGCGAGTACACCCAAAAAAAACAAAGACCAGCCAAACCATCCATTTGCTGCAACTATCATGGCTATAAATATAAATGGTAGTGAAAATATTGAGTGCTTGAACATTACAAGTTCATTGAAATCGTTTAAAAATTTTATAATTTTTTTCATAAGCCATATTTTACTATAATATGCTTTACAATAAGTAAAGGGAGTCATGTGTATAAAGAACTAGCAATCATAGCACCAACAGCATCTGGAAAAACTGCACTTTCCATACGCCTTGCTCATAAATTAAATGCTGTAATTTTATCACTTGATAGTTTAGCAGTTTATAAAGAGATAGGTATAGCATCTGCTAAACCAACTTTAGAAGAAAGAAATGGAATAATCCATTTTGGTATTGATTGTATTTTGCCAAATGAAATATTTGATGTCATAGAATTTTATGAAGAATATAAAAAAGCAAAAAATTATGCTCTAGAAAATGGTAAAAATCTTGTCCTAGTGGGGGGTACAGGATTTTATCTAAAGTCTATGATTGATGGATTATCTCAAATGCCAAAAATCTCTATAGAAACCAAAGATAGAGTACAAAAGGAATTAGAAAATTTAGATAGTCTTTATGCAAAACTTTACTCTTTAGATATAGCATATATGAAAAAAATAGCTAAAACTGATAAATATAGAATTGAAAAAGCTTCTGAAATATATTTTGAAACAAAGCTCACACCAAGTCAATATTTTATGAATAATAAACCTAAGCCATTAAGTCAAAATATTGATATTTATGAAATTGTAACAGATGTTGAAGTTTTAAGACAAAGAATACAATTAAGAACAAAAATAATGTTAGACGATGGAATTATCGATGAAGTAATCAAATTAGAGAAAAAATATACAAGAAAGCCAAAATGTATGAGTTCTATAGGAATTATTGAAACTTTAGAGTATCTTGATAGTAAGATTAGTAGAATAGAATTAGAAAATCTTATTTATATACATACAGCACAGCTGGCAAAAAGGCAAAGAACATTTAATAAATCACAATTTAAAAATGTAAAAAAAACAAATTTAATCAATATGGAAGAGTTAATTTTATCTAATTTCTAAATATAAAATTAATAGCATACATTAGCCGATATCGTAAGTTATTATTTACATAGAATAAGGTATTATTTAAATAATTTATATTTAGCTAAAAGGGGAAAGAATGGAACATACCGATTTTGCACATCCTTATTTTGGTGTATTTGTGATGTTTATTTTAACGTTTACTGCATTTATTGCAACAACAATGTTATCAAGAATTGTTGCTGGAAAGCTAGCAAGAAAAGATACAGAAAAATTAAAATCTACACTGTATGAATGTGGCCCAGAAGTTACAAAGCAACCAAATACTATTTCTGTACAATTTTATTTGATGGCTTTATTATTTATACTATTTGATATAGAAATAATTTTTATGTTTCCATGGGCTGTTAACTTTAAAGTTTTAGGTTGGTTTGGGTTCGTTGAGATGCTTTTATTTATACTACTTTTAACAATTGGCTTTATTTACGCATGGAAAAAAGGAGCCTTAGAATGGCACAGCATAAAGTAAACTACTTAGCAGATGGTGGTACACCTATAAAATTAACAGCAGTTGATAAAATAGTTAATTTTGGTCGAAGCAACTCTCTCTGGCCCATGACTTATGGATTGGCCTGTTGTGCTATTGAAATGATGGCAGCTGGAGGATCTCGATTTGACTTCGATAGATTTGGTACAATTTTTAGAGCAAGTCCAAGACAATCTGATGTTATTGTCGTAGCTGGAACTTTAACAAAAAAACATGCAGAATTTATGAGAAGATTATATGACCAAATGCCAGATCCTAAATGGGTAATTTCTATGGGATCTTGTGCAAATACTGGAGGTATGTTTAACACATATCCAACTGTTCAAGGAGTAGATAGAATTATTCCTGTAGATATTTATCTTCCAGGTTGTGCACCTCGTCCAGAATCATTACAATATGCACTTATGATGTTGCAACAAAAAATTAGAAGAGAGCCAGCTCGTATGGCTCAAAGAGCAAAAAGGTTGATATAAATATGAGAGCATACACACCAAAAGATGATGTACAGGCAAAATCTTATTTTAATGATAGATTTTTTGTAAAACCAACTATTGCAAGACAGGCAGTTTCTTCTGATACTATCTTTACTGAGGATTGTACGAGTTTAGCAAATGCAGTAGATATTTTAGATTCATATATAGAACTTAATCACTTAGTGCTTATTATTAATCCAAAACAAAATGTTGAAACTATCTCACATCTTAAAACTATAGGAGATTATGATTTTATGATTGAATTAACTGCAGTTGATTATATAGCCAAAAGAGCTGGTTTTGAAATAGTATATGAATTACTTTCAACATCAAAAAGAAAAAGAATTAGAGTAAAAGCATTTATAAATAAAAATGAAACGATTCAAAGTGTTGAATCGTTATTTAGAATGGCAGACTGGAGCGAGAGAGAGATATTCGATATGTATGGTATAAAAGTTACGAATCATCCAAATTTAAAAAGAATTCTTATGCCAGATGATTGGAGTGGTCATCCTTTATTAAAAACTTATCCTTTACATGGAGATGAGGCTGCATCGTGGTATGAAGTTGATAAGATTTTTGGAAAAGATTCTCGAGATATTATAGGTCCTGAGTTGAGAGACTCAGCTTGTGTTGATAGATATGACACTAGTAGATTTTCTAGACTTGGTCACGAGGTTTTAAAAGGTGTAGATATTTCTGAGGGCAATGAGCCTGATACTCCAATTAGATATCAAGAAGAGGGGGGAGTGAAATTGTTTGGGGCAAAACTTGTAATTCCATTCGATGAGATAGAGACAGTTTATTTAAAGCAGAGGAAATAAAATGCAACAAGCTAATAGGTTAAAACCATTTTTTGAAAATATAAATTTCGAAAGAGAAGATAACACAATGGTTGTTAATTTTGGACCACAACATCCATCTTCACACGGTCAGCTTAGATTGATCTTAGAACTGCAAGGAGAAGAAGTTACTAAAGCATATCCTGATATTGGATACCTTCATAGAGGTATTGAAAAAATGGGCGAAAATATGATTTATAATGAATTTTTACCTACAACAGATAGAATGGATTATATAGCATCAACTTCAAATAATTATGGGTATGCATTAGCGGTTGAAAAGTTACTAGGGATTGAAGCACCAAGAAGAGGGGAAGTAATACGAACAATGCTTTTAGAACTCAATAGAATCATCTCACATTTATTTTGGTTAGCAACACATGCACTAGATGTTGGGGCTATGTCTATTTTTCTTTATGCATTTAGAGAAAGAGAATTTGCAATGGATCTTATGGAAGATTATTGTGGAGCTAGACTTACCCATAGTGCTGTACGAATTGGTGGAGTTCCTTTAGATTTACCAAATAATTGGATACAAGATTTAGAAAAATTTATGATCACTTTAGAATCTCAAATTCCTATTTATGAAGGCTTGCTAACTAAAAATAGAATCTGGCGAATGCGACTTGAAAATGTGGGTGTTATATCTACTTCCTTAGCTAAGTCATGGGGATTATCAGGGGTATCACTAAGAGGAAGTGGGGTGAAGTGGGATTTAAGAAAAGAGATGCCTTATGGCATTTATTCTGAGTTAGATTTTGATATACCTATTTCAGATAAAGGTGATTCTTATGGTAGATATAAATGTTATATGGCAGAGATGTATGAGTCAGTTAAAATTTTACGACAACTTATACCTATGTATAAAGAATCAGATACACAACTAATGGCACATAGTCCAGAATATATTTCTTGTAGTAAAGAAGAAATGATGACTCAAAATTATTCTTTAATGCAACATTTTGTATTAGTAGCACAAGGAATGAGACCACCTGTAGGTGAAGTATATGTAGCAACTGAATCGCCAAAAGGCGAGCTAGGATTTTATATAGTTTCAGATGGAACACCTTATGCATATAAGTTAAAATGTAGAGCACCAAGTTTTTGGCATACTGGCTTATTAGCAGACTTACTTCCTGGGTATCAGCTAGCAGATGTTGTTACAATAATAGGTAGCCTAAATATAGTTTTTGGAGAGGTTGATCGATAATGAAAAGATTTGATTTACGAAATTTAAAACATGATTTTTTAGGAAGATTGGTTGAGTTAATGACAAATGAAATCAATGAAGGTGAAAATGCAATTTTTATGTTTGAAATTGGAGATTTTTCAGGCGTTCAAAAATCTGCTGATTGTGTTAAAGAGAACAATTGGACACTTATGAATTCAATTAAATTTAATGAAGTTGACTGGACGCTAGTTATTAAAAAAGAGCAAGCTCATGTTGCAAATAAAGAAGAAGAAAGTAATTAATTTTGAATACAAATAAAATACAAATTGAAAATAGTGATGCTATAATTACAATAGGTACGAGGATATCTGTCGATAATCCAGAAATCAAAACTTATATCCATAGTGCTGTACAAAAAGGTAAATGTGAATTTATTTATATGCATGTTATAGACGATATTTTTCTCCAAGATCAATATAAACAATATATTAAATATGAAGCAGGAAGCGAAGAGGGTGTTTTAGCACTTTTAGCTTCGTATGTTGTAACTGACTTAAGTTTAAAACATAAAGAATATTTAGAATATTTAGATGTGGGATATTTAAGTGCAGAAAGTAGTATTGGGGAAGAAGAATTTGAATTATTAGCTGAAACTTTAGCCTCTAAAAATAAAATAACACTTATTATTGGTGAAGATATATATGCGCATGCAAATTTTAAAAACATAGAAAATATTATTAGATTGATTGTAGAAAATTCAAATATAAATATCATTTTATTGAATAATAAAAAAAGACTTGACTTGTCAAAAGAGATAATACTTGATGAGATTTCCAATATTAAGACATATAATGGAACAGTTATATATACTGTTAATTCTGATGAAGACATGCTGAAGGGGAGTGCATCTTTTGCAAGTGCTGCTAAAATAAAAGATAATGATATTGTAAATATTACTTATGATTCTCAAACAGTTAAAAAACAATTTAAAATAGATTCAAATATAAGGGGAACAATCGCTTTATATCCTATAAGTGATAATGGACAAGATGATAAAATAGTATCTGGATATAGATTTAAGCAGGTACACATTCAAAAGGTAGATTCATAATGAGTGATATAGTAAATGTAATTATTGATGGTAAAGAATGTACTACTGTTGAAGGCGAAAGTATATTAAATGTAGCTCGTGCAAATGATATCTTTATTCCTGCTCTTTGTTATCAAACAAAATGTTCTCCTACTTTGGCATGTAGATTATGTCTTGTAGAATCAAATGGAAAACAAGTATACTCTTGTAATACAAAAGTTAAAAATAACTTATTAATAACTACAAGCACTGCCTCTATTGACCAAGAGAGAAAAACCATTATGGAAGTTTATGATGTAAATCATCCTTTGCAATGCGGTGTTTGTGATCAAAGTGGAGAATGTGAGTTACAAAACTATAGCGCATATATGAAAGTTGATCAGCAAAATTATGCTGTAAAAGATGTGCCTCGTCCAACTGAAAATTGGGGAGTGATGAATTATGACCCTGGTTTATGTATTGTATGTGAAAAATGTGTAACAGTATGTCAAGATATGATTGGTGCAGATGCTTTAAGCACAGTAAAAAGAGGAGGAGATGCCCTTAGTACTGAATATAAAGCAAGTATGCCAAAAGATGCATATGCAATGTGGAATAAACTCAACAAAAGTCTTATTGGTATTGAAGAAGACAAGTGTATTGATTGTGGTGAATGTATCTCCGTTTGTCCTGTGGGAGCATTAGTTAGTTCAGATTTTCAATATAAATCAAATGCATGGGAGCTTAGCAAAATACCTGCTTCTAATCCTTACTCATCAGATTGTTCACTTATGTATTATGAAGTTAAGCATACAAATATAGTACAAAGTCGAGAGCAAAGTATCTATAGAGTTACAAAAGATTCTCACTACACTTCACTAAGTGCTGCTGCTAGATTTGGATTTGATTATTTAAATAGAGCGCAAAAAGATGAAGAATCATTTATAAAAGCAGTTACTGCTATAAAAAATGCAGATTCTATTTTATTTAATTCGTTTATTACAAATGAAGAAGCTAAAATACTTCAGTTACTAAAAGAAAAACTTAGTTTAAAGCTCATTAATAATGATGCCTTAAAATTTAAAATTTTTATGAAAGATTATTCAAAGGTTACTGGGAAAAGTTTATACAATGGTATTGTAGAAGATATTCACAATAGTAATTTTATAGTATCTGTAGGATCATTTTTAAAGTCAGATGCGCCAGCTGTACAATATGCTTTTAATAATGCTATTAGTATAAATAAGGGTGCTGGTTTATATTTTCATAGTATGGAAGATAAGCATATAGAGGGCTTTGGTAAAAAAGGTAAAACTATCGAAACGATAGCTAATATTCCTTTTAGTGAAGATTCTATTTTATATTTTATTCTTGACCAATTTGGAAAAGACTTGCCTCTAGAGATTGAAGAATATTTACAGTCAATGAGAGAACTAAAAACTAAAACTGTAGTAGAAACAATAAAAGAATCTCTTGTAGAAATTGTAGTTGATAAAGAAACTGGTGAGAGTAAAGAAGTTACAAAAATAGTTTCTAAAGAAGTTTCTAAAGAAGTTGAATATACATATACTAAACTACTTGATATGATTGGTGCAGATGAGGTACTCTTAGATACTATAAAATCGATGCTAATGAAGAAAGATACTTTCTCTATTATTATAGGAGAAGATTGTATCACACATCCAAATGCAAGAAAGATAGCAACCCTTGCTGGATATGTAGAAAAATATACAGACTTTAAAGTGATTATTATTCCGACACAGACTAACACTCTGGGCGTTAGTTTACTTTGTGATTTAGATGCTAATATGTCAGGAAAAACTCTTGGCTACAATGTAAAAGCAGACTTTCAGCTAAGTGCTTTAGGTGATGGTGATATAGATATGCCACCACTCAATCAACAAGAGGGAACTTTTGTAAATATTGATAAAAATCTTGTACCTACAAATGCAGCTATAAGATACGATGGTTACACATTAAATGATATGGCTAATGAAATTTTAGAAGATAAAGCTGTAAATACAATTGATTATACACAAGAGATATTTGAATGTATAAAATTTGATGATTTAGAAAATCATTTTTCAAATGATAGAGTTGAACATAGAGGATATAAAATACAAACTATTGCATCAAGTAGTGAGAATGTACAAATATCTAAAGATATTTTATCTTTAGATATAAATGAAAATGAGTATATCATATATGCTGGAAATCCTATAAGTCAATTTAATGAATTTACAGCTTCTGCAAAACAACTAAAAGATGATATCGTAGCTTTATATGTTTCTGAAAGTACAAAAATAAAACTAGATTTAGAAAATGATACAAAAGTAAAAATTACTGCTAATAATTGTACTATTATTTTAGATGTTATTGTTGATAAAGATTTAGTAGGTGATATTTCATATGTACCTACTTTTGATAAGAAAATAAATACAAAAGATTTATTTAAACATAGATTTGAAAAAGCAAATTTAAAAAAGGTGTAGGTTATGAATAATGATATATTGATGACAATCGTTAAGTGTGTAGTGATATTAATAGTATTCTCTGCCCTTGCTGGTTTTACTACATACATAGAAAGAAAAGTACTTGCTTTGATGCAACGAAGACGTGGACCATCACATGTAGGACCTTTTGGACTTTTACAAATTCTTTGTGATGGTATAAAACTTTTTACAAAAGAAGATTTTATTCCACAAAATGCAAATAAAATTATATTTATGCTTGCACCTATAATCACAGCTGCTACAGCATTCATAGCAATGACAGCAGTTCCTTTTATTCCTGGTGTTATTGTATCTGATATCAATGTTGGTATACTATTTGTTATGGGTGTAATGGCTACAGGACTTTATGGTCCACTTTTGGGTGGAATGGCTCAGGCAAACAAATGGGGACTTTTAGGAGGAGCTAGAACAGCTATTCAGCTTTTATCATATGAAGTAGTTACTGGCTTGTCTATGCTAGCTCCTTTGATGCTAGTTGGAAGTTTATCTTTAATTGATATTAATAATTATCAAGCTGGGAGTGTAGCCAACTGGCTTATATTTACACAACCATTAGCTTTTATATTATTTCTAATTGCAGGATATGCAGAAACAAATAGAACACCTTTTGATCTTCTAGAACATGAAGCTGAAATTGTTGCTGGGTATGCAACAGAGTATTCTGGTATGAGATGGGGGATGTTTTTTATAGGTGAATATGCAAATCTTTTTACCGTATCATTTGTAACAGTACTTCTGTTTTTGGGTGGATTTAATGATTTTTGGTTTATTCCTGGGGGTATAGCAATTGTTTTAAAAGTAATGTGTTTAATATTTTTATTTTTATGGACAAGAGCATCATGGCCTCATGTAAGACCAGATCAACTTATGTGGTTATGTTGGAAAATACTAATGCCACTAGCTTTACTAAATATTTTAGTTACAGCTTTAATTGTAATATTGTAAGGAGACTAGAATGAGTTTTAATAATTTAAAAGATAGAAATATAGGTAGCCAAGATTATATAATGATGGATATTAATGAATACCCAAAAAGTAACTGGGAAAAATTCAAACAAGTTTTAGATAGAGGATTGAGCTTAGAATTATTAAAAGGGCTTGGAATTACATTTAAAATTTTCAAGGGTGTTTTATTAAATAACGAATCGCACAATGTAAAATATCCCATGGAAAAACTTCCTATGGGTCCCCGTTTTAGGGCAGTTCATAAGCTTTTAGCACTTCAAGAAAGTGGCACAAATCGATGTATAGGTTGTGGACTTTGTGAAAAAATTTGTATAGCAAACTGTATACGAATGGATACTAAAATAGATGAAGATTCAAGAAAAGAAGTTGTAGAATTTACGATAAATCTAGG
This sequence comes from uncultured Arcobacteraceae bacterium, assembly GCA_963934755.1. Lineage (GTDB taxonomy): Bacteria > Campylobacterota > Campylobacteria > Campylobacterales > Arcobacteraceae > JAIOSF01. The sequence continues at coordinate 18,837 of CAWVZX010000005.1, forward strand.
ACGATGTATCTTTTGTGGATATTGTGCTGAAGTTTGTCCAGAATTAGCCATCGTTCATGCGGGTAGATATGAAAATGCAAGTGAACAAAGAGAACATTTTATTTTAAAAGAAGATATGCATACGCCATTTGCAGAACTTCAAGCACAATTAGAATATGAAGGTTTCGGAGCAATTTCTGGCGATGCTGATGAGAGAATTAAGAAAACACCATTAGGATACTAGAAAATAGTTGGACATTTTGAATATTATTATGATGGTTTATTTCTATTAAATATCTTCATTATTTCAATTGTATTTTTATCTAAATTTACTTGATAAATAATAGTATATTTTTTATATGTCATATCTCTTACATCTTTATCATTAAAATAATTTGATAGTGGATACATATATGGATTATCTATAATATTTTTAATATTTTCTTTTAATTCTTTTTTGAATTTAATACTAGCTGATGGCTTATCACTTACTATATACTGTAGAATATTTTTTAATTCTTTTGAAAAATATGGACTATTTATTATTCTCATTTTTGTAGGGATTCAATATAATTATCTATATCATTCCAAAAAACATCATTTTCTATCATTTTAATTTTACCATTATCAATATCATTTTTGATTTGATGTAATTCTTTTTGTCTTTCATAAAAATATGGGTCAAGTTCTAAATTCTTATCTTTTGTTATAGTTATATTTTCACTATGATTATTAACGTAACTCATAAAGTTTTGTACATAGTTGTCTTGAATTTGTACTTCTATAGTTTGCATAATGAACTCCTATAATTTATTTATACAGTATTGTATCAAAACTTAAGTGAAATTTACTTAAGTTTTTTAGTTTGATAATTTACCTAACTTTATATGAAACTAACCGCAATCTTGAGGAACATGACGATATTAGGTAAATTTTATCTGGTCTTTAAAATATCAAATTTGATACGATAAAAGCTCGGTAAATTGCTTTTATAGTCTTGCTTCTCCTCCTCTGACTTGTTAGCTTTTAAAGTTCACTTTGTTCTAAAATACCAGAACTTATTAGTTCTTGTTTTTTACTATCACTAAGTAAATTTCCCATATCTTTTTGGAAAGTTTTTTCAAGTGGTGGATTAGCAAGTGTATGTCCATATTCAAATTGTCTATTATTTATTTTTGCACTTTTTGAATTATAGCTTATTCTAGTGCGTCCTTCTTCATCTCTGCTTATTTTTGTGATTTTTCTTAATTGTTGAGATTCTGTTATATACATATCTCCGACTTTAAAACTGCTCATAAAATTACTCCTTAAATTTATGCTAACGGCACGAGCTAAGCGACACTTGTTTCCATGCACAAAGCTTTGCTTTGTAGCAATGGGAACAAAAGTGTTCGTTTCTGCGATTTGTTAGACCACACCTGCGAAGCAGTGTGGGATAATAAATTGAAGGAATTAGCTCGTGCCGTTAATCCTGCACCGTCGCGTAGCAGGTGTAGGATTAATGACCGAACTGAAAACAAGTAACCCTCAATCAGTTTTTAGTCTTTTTTATAACCACTAGATGATAGCTCTTCGAGCCTTTAAAATTCGATGGGTTACTTGTTTTTTCCTGTGTTATGTTATGTTTTTTTAGTCTAATTTTTTAATTCCGTGTTTATTTTCTTGAATGTTTTTTACTATATTTAAAGTATTTGTTGCACTTTTTTCAATTGCATATTTTTGATCCTCAAAGCTTTTTATTATCTTTTCACTAATTAAAAAATTAGCATCTAAACTATATTTCTTTATTTCTAAGATTTCCTGTTCTTTTAAGTACTCACATAATTTATCAACTTTAGAAATTCTAATTCCAATTCTTTTATATCTCATTTCATTATCTGATTGTTCATCTATATTATTGCCTTGGGCTTTTTTTAATAATGCATAATCTTTATTTGATAATGAAATTATTTGATTTGAAACTTGTTTATCTATTACTATTAAATCTGATGAAATTAACTCTAAGTATGTAAAATCTTTATAAATTACATCTTGCATATAGTATCCAAATGATGAAATTTTTACTTGTTGTAAATTTTCATTATATTTATCTAGTCCATTTTCTGATTCAATCAATCCTCGTTTAAGTAATAAATCAATATTTAATATAAAATCATCATCCATATTGGGGTCATTCCAGTAAATAATTATCTTTCAATGTTAGAAATGATATATCAAATTTCACAACTGAAACCATATAGTTCAAATGTATCAAAAAGATTTATAAAATCATCAAAACTCTTTATGACAGATAGTGGAGTGTTATCTCACTTATTAAATATAACTACGCTAGATGAACTTATTAGCTCAAATAAAAAGGGTGAAATAGTAGAACATTTGTTTATACAGAATTATTAAAACATATTAGTTATAGTCTAACCATGCCGAATATTTATCACTATAGAACAAATGATAAAAAAGAGATAGATTTTATCATAGAAAAAGGCAATGATATTTTAGCTATAGAGATAAAATCATCACAAACTGTAAAGCTAGATGCTTTTAAACATATTATAGATTTTCAAAAAAAAAGTAAGCAAAATATCATAGGTATAGTATTTTATGGGGGAGATACTATTTTACCATTTGGAGATGATACTTATAAAAGATTTGCATTACCGTTAAATTTATTTTTTTAATTTATCACTTAAATTAATGATACTTATTAAGATAAATGCTCAGTTCTAATTTAATGATAATTAGCTAAAATAAGGAAAAAGCACCATTAGGATATTAAAATGATGAAGGATAATGTATGTTTGAAGTAGTAGCTTTTTATTTATTTGCATTTTTAACAATAGCAATGTTTAGCATAACGGTAATAACAAAAAATGCATTGTATGCTTTAAGTTCTTTAGCAGCTGGAATGATATTTATATCGGCATTTTTCTTTTTATTGGGAGCAGAGTTTTTAGGGGCTGTACAAATTATAGTTTATACAGGAGCTGTTATGGCTTTATATGCTTTTGGTATGATGTTTTTTGACTCAATTAAAGAGATAAAAGAATCCCCAAAGAATCCAAGATTAACATTTATGTTAACAGGAATCATTGCACTTATTATTGTATTTATTTTCGCGGCACCAATTATAGGAGCAAATACAACAGCACATTATCCGTTAGGAATGGCAGCAGATTTATATGGAACCATAGATGGGAATACACAAGATATCGGAATAGTCTTATTTACTAAATACCTAGTACCATTTGAAGTTGCTGCAGTTATGTTACTCGTTGCAATGATTGGTGGCATTATTTTATCTGGTAAAAAAATGGACAGAAATATATCAAAGGATGATAAATGAGTATAACGCTAAATGATTATTTGATCTTAAGTACAATTATCTTTATGATAGGTATGTTTGGAGTTTTTAGAAGAACAAATTTACTTATGTTATTTTTCTCTACAGAAATTATGCTAAATGCTGTAAATATAGGAATGGCTGCCATTTCAAAGTTTCATGCGGACCTCACAGGGCAAATTTTTGCATTTTTTATCATAGCTATTGCGGCAAGTGAAGTAGCTATTGGTTTAGGTCTTTTAGTTTTATGGTATAAAAGACATAATAATATCGATCTATCTTTCATGACAAGTCTGAAAGGATGATGATGGAAAATTATTTATATATTGCATTATTCGCTCCTCTTGTAGGCTCACTTATAGCTGCATTATTTGCAAATACCCAAAAGAAATTGTTTATTGGTATTTTAACTACTATATTATTAGCTATTTCATTAATCGCATCACTAAACTTACTTTATTATGTATATACTACGCAAAATAGCATACATGTAAATATGATGGATTGGATAGTTTTAGGAAATGTAGATATTCCATTTGGTTTTTTAGTAGATCAAGTTAGTGTAGTTATGATGGTAATTGTAACCATGGTCTCTACTATGGTACATATTCATTCCATCGGATATATGGATAATGATGTAAGTTTCAATAGATTTTTCGCTTGGTTATCGGGATTTGTTTTTGCCATGATGATTTTAGTGATGTCTGACAATTTTGCAGGATTATTCATTGGCTGGGAAGGTGTTGGTTTATGTTCTTGGGGATTGATAGGTTTTTGGTATCACAAAGTAGATATCAAAAAATCTAAAAATCCAGAAGAATCGCCATATTCAACACTATCAGCACATTCAGCAATATCGCCTTCATGGGCAGCAAATGAAGCTTTTATTATGAATAGAGTTGCCGATTTAGCTATGCTAATTGGTATGTTTATGATTTTCTGGAATATAGGTAGTTTCCAATACGATATTGTTTTTTCACACATAGCAACATTAAACCATGATACAGTTATAATCATAGCCATATTCTTATTTATAGGAGCGATGGGTAAATCAGCTCAATTTCCATTTAATACTTGGCTAGCGAATGCGATGGAAGGTCCTACTCCTGTATCTGCACTCATTCATGCAGCAACAATGGTAACAGCAGGAGTTTATTTAATAATTCGTGCAAATGAAGTTTTTATAATTGTACCAGAAGTTGGATATTTCATAGCAGGTCTTGGTGCATTTGTTGCTATTGGAGCTGCTTCAATGGCATTGGTTGCAACAAATATAAAAAAGATTATTGCCTTTTCGACATTGTCTCAACTTGGATATATGTTCGTAGCTGTAGGTCTTGGTGCTTATTGGGTAGCATTATTTCATCTTGCAACTCATGCATTTTTCAAATCAGTTCTTTTTTTAGGTGCTGGAAATGTTATGCATGCTACAAATGATGAAATCAACATTAAAAAAATGGGTGGCTTAAAGAAATATATGCCACAAACGGCACTGATTATGTCAATTGCATCTCTTGCACTTGCAGGAATTTTCCCTCTTGCAGGATTTTTCTCGAAAGATTTAATTTTGGAAGTTGCATTCGGAAATCAGGCATATATTATATGGGCTATTTTATGGCTAACTGCAGGATTGACTGCCTTTTATTCATTTAGACTTATAATGTATGTATTTTATGGAGAAGAAAAATTTGATCATAAAAAAGTACATCCACATGAAACATATCCATTTGTTATAGCAGCAATGACACCATTAGCTATTTTGGCTATAAGTGCTGGCTGGGTTGAACATCAATTTGTAGATATGGTTAGCAAAGTTTTACCAGAATTTAATCTTCATGTAAATTCTTTAACTTTTTATATTTTGCTTACTGTTACTATGGGAATTGCTTTGCTTGGTATTGGACTAGCCGTTTTTAAATTTAAAAAAGATGGTGAATATTATAGTAGTAAATTTAAAAATAAATTTATCTATAAATTATTGATTAATCAATATTATTTACCACATTTCTGGGATTTTGTTGTTTGTAAAACATATTTAGTTCTATCGAAATTTTCTTGGAAGGAAATTGATATAAAAATTATTGATAATATAGTGGATGGTGTTGCAAATAGAGTGATAGATGGAGCAAAGATAGGAACTTCTATGCAAAGTGGAAACCTATCAGGGACTTTGAAATGGATGGGATTTGCTATTTTAATTCTTTTAGTTTTAGTTTTAATTCTTAGTAATTTAAGATAAGGGAAGGAAACAGATGGAATACATTTTATCGATTTTAATATTTTTTCCAGCATTCGCTGCAGTTATAGGCTTTTTAGTTGAAAAAAAAGCCATACGAATATATGCCATTACAGTTACAGCCATAGAGTTTTTACTTTCATGTTATTTATGGATTAGTTTTGATAATTCAAATCCTGGAATGCAATTTACTGAATTTATACCATTGATTTCTCAATATGGGATATCATATAATGTAGGAATTGATGGTATCTCATTATTTCTAGTTCTTATGATCACCTTTATGACAATGATTTCGATAATTGGATTAACAGAAAAAAAAGATTTTAAAAATTTAGTACTCACTGTATTATTATTAGAGATGACAATGATTGGTGTTTTTTTAGCCTTAGATGCAATTATATTTTATGTATTTTGGGAACTTTCTTTAGTTCCTATGCTATACATAGTAGGTGCATGGGGTGGAGAAAGAAGAATATATGCAGCTGTTAAATTTTTCTTATATACATTTACAGGTTCTTTAGTGATGCTTGTTGGTATGTTATATTTAGGGTATGTATACTTTCAAGCTGCAGGTAGCTGGAGTTTTAGTTTACTTGATTGGAATATGCTAGTATTGCCTATTGATATGCAAATGTGGTTATTTTTAGCATTTTTCTTAGGATTTGCGATTAAGGTTCCAATGGTACCCTTTCATACATGGTTACCTTATGCACATGGTCAAGCTCCAACAATTGGTTCTGTTTTACTAGCAGCAATTTTACTAAAAATGGGAACATATGGCTTTATTAGATTTTCATTACCATTATTTCCAGATGCAAGCGTAACACTAATGATACCTATTGCTATTTTAGCCATTATTGCGATTATCTATGCAGCAATGGTGGCGTATGCACAAGAAGATATTAAACAAGTTATCGCTTATAGTTCAGTATCTCATATGGGTGTAATTATTCTTGGGATTTTTGCCTTAAATGTCGAAGGTATTGGTGGTTCCTTATTTTTAATGATTTCACATGGTATTGTTTCTGGAGCATTATTTATGCTAGTGGGTGTACTATATGACAGGCGCCATACAAAAATGATGAATGAGTTTGGTGGATTGGCTAAAGTTATGCCTATGTATGCAACTGTATTTGGAATAATGCTTATGGCATCTATTGGATTACCTTTAACGATTGGTTTTGTTGGGGAGTTTTTATCTTTACTTGGTTTTTTTGCTGTGTCTCCACTTTTAGCAGGACTAGCTGGAATGACTATAATTTTAGGTGCCGTATATATGCTTGTATTATATAAAAAAACATTTTTTGGTCCTATTACAAATCCAGTTAATGAAAAACTTAAAGATTTAAAAGGTAGAGAAATAGCAGCTTTAGTACCACTTGTATTTTTAGTAATATATTTAGGTGTTTATCCTAAACCTATATTAGAACCAGTGGATAATTCTGTGAAACAATTAGTTCAAGTGATGTACTTAAAGTCTATTTCGCCAACTTCTAAAGCAAAAATAGCAAGAGTAAATTCAGTAGGGGAGATAAAATAATGATAGAACAAATTTCAATAGATCTAGTAGATTTAAATTTACCATCATTATTTCCGATGATGATTGCAATTATAGGTGCCTTGATTATTTTATGTATAGATTTATTTACTAAGAAATTAAATAAATCTTTATATGCTATGTTAACAATACTGGTATTGCTTATAGACTTAAGTGCAGTTGTTGGCTATAGTGGAAGCACTAGAGGTTTCTTTAACGTGATGTTTATAGATGGTATTGCTATTATGACACAGATTATAATATTAGTATCATCTATTTTGTTTATTATACTTAGTTTATCTAAACAAAAATTACATGAATATAGTTATCCCGAATATTTCTCGTTATTTTTATTTATGGTTGCAGGTTTGCAATTTGTGGTTACAAGTGATAATTTAATTTTAATTTTAGTAGGACTTGAAACAGCCGCTATGGCACTGTATGTATTAATTGCGATGCATAATAGTGATAAATCTACAGAAGCAGCAATTAAGTACTTTACAATGGGTGCTGTAGCCACTGCTTTCTTTGCATTTGGTTCTATGATATTTTATGCGCTTACAGGAAGCGTAGAGCTTGGTCAAATTTCTGCATCATTGGTTGCTTCAGATTTTGCAAATTATCCATTTGTTTTAGTAGGTGTTGTATTTATATTAGCTGGACTTGGATTTAAACTCTCTTTAGTTCCTTTCCATACTTGGGTACCAGATGTTTACGAAGGTTCAAGTGCTGCCTTAGCTGGATATATGTCAATTGTTCCAAAAATAGCTGCTTTTGTTGTAGCATTAAGATTTTT
>CAWVZX010000006.1:0-23447 GCA_963934755.1 uncultured Arcobacteraceae bacterium
AATGGTCAAAAGATTTAAGTAAAATAGTTGCAACAATTTCAAAAGTTTCAAACAATATTAATATGGTACTATTTACCTCTAGCACTTTTAAAAAAATCTTTACTCTCGCAAACACAATCTCCCCTATTCTAGATTTGGATAGCATTAAAAAAAGTTTCAATAAATTTTATAGTTGTGAATATGAAGTTTTAAATTATAGAATAGAATTTGAAAATAAAAAGAAATTATTTAATTATATTAAAAAATCAGGTATAAGCGGAGATAAAAAAAAATTATCATTTAAAAAAGCAAAGCAACTCTACATAAACTACAACCTTGATTATTTAGAATTTGAAGTTGTTTTTATCAAAGGAAAATCATATGTATGAAATTAATAACGATTTGGCAAAAAATAGTCGTATAAATAAAGATAAATATTTTGAACTTTATGCACAATCAATCAATAAGCCCGATGAATTTTGGGGAACTGTTGGGAAACGTATTGACTGGATTAAACCATATACTCAAGTCAAAGATGTTTCTTTTGCAAAAGAAGATTTACATATAAATTGGTACAAAGATGGAACATTAAATGCCAGTGTAAATTGTATTGATCGTCATTTACATAATAAAGCAAATCAAACTGCAATTATTTTTGAAGCCGATAACCCATCTTTATCTTCTTTACATATTACATATCAAACACTTCACGATGAAGTTTGTAGATTTGCCAATCTCTTAAAATCACGCAATGTTCAAAAAGGTGATCGCGTTACTATATATATGCCAATGATCCCAGAAGCTATTTATGCTATGTTGGCATGTGCTAGAATTGGAGCCGTTCATTCTGTTGTTTTTGGAGGATTTTCCCCTGAAGCATTAGGAGGACGAATTAGAGATTGTGATAGTCATATTGTTATAACAGCTGATGAAGGAATACGAGGTGGAAAATTCATACCCTTAAAAGCAAATGTTGATACAGCACTGAAAGTTCAAGGAGTAGAAGTAAGCACAATAGTTGTTGTTCAAAATACAGGTAATAGTATTTCAATGAAAGAAGGTCGTGATATTTGGTATCAAGATGAATCACAAAAACAAGCCTCTATTTGCAATGCAGAAGAAATGAATGCAGAAGATCCTCTTTTTATACTTTATACTTCAGGATCAACAGGTAAGCCTAAAGGTGTATTGCATACAACTGGTGGCTATATGGTATATGCAGGATTAACACATGAATTGATTTTTGATTATCAAGAAAATGATGTTTATTGGTGTACAGCTGATGTTGGTTGGATTACTGGCCACAGTTATATTGTATATGGACCTCTTAGCAATGGTGCAACTACCTTAATATTTGAAGGAATACCTACTTATCCAGATGCATCTCGTTTCTGGCAAATATGTGAAAAACATAGAGTAAATATTTTTTATACAGCACCAACTGCATTAAGAGCTTTAATGCGAGAAGGAGATGAGTTTGTCAAAAGAAATGACTTATCCTCTCTTAGAATATTAGGAAGTGTTGGTGAACCTATTAATCCAAAGGTTTGGGAATGGTACTATAATATAGTTGGTGAAAAAAAATGTCCTATTGTTGATACATGGTGGCAGACTGAGACAGGTGGTATTATGATTACTCCATTAGTAGGCGCCATGAATTTAAAACCAGGTTCAGCAGCCCTTCCATTTTTTGGAATCCAGCCTCAAATCATAGATGAAAATGGACATATTTTAGAAGGTGTGGCCCAAGGAAATCTTTGTATTGCATCTAGTTGGCCAGGACAAATGAGAAGTGTTTATGGAGATCATGAGCGTTTTATTCAAACCTATTTTTCTACCTATCCAGGAAAATATTTTACAGGAGATGGATGTAGAAGAGATGAGGATGGATATTATTGGATTACTGGGCGTGTTGATGATGTTATAAATGTATCTGGGCATAGAATAGGTACAGCCGAAGTTGAAAATGCTTTAGTATTACATAAGTTAGTATCTGAATCTGCTGTTGTAGGATATGAGCATCCTATCAAAGGGCAAGGTGTCTATGCTTATGTTACTCTAATGGCCGGAGTAGAAAGTAGTAATGAGATTAAAAATCAATTAAAAGATTGGGTTCGTCACCAGATTGGTTCAATTGCAAGACCTGATCATATACATTTGACATCTGCTTTACCAAAAACGAGATCGGGGAAAATTATGAGACGAATATTGCGTAAAATTGCTGTTGGTGATTTTGAGAATATAGGAGACACTTCTACATTAGCAAATTCTGATGTAGTTGATAAGATTATTAAAAGTAAAGATAACTCTACATAAACTATAGTATTAAAACATTCTTTTAGCATGACTGAAGTTAAGATACTATTTGACGCATATAAAGATTAATCAAACCTAGAAGAGAAATAGTTACCATTAAATCAATTATATCATCAAGTCCCTTAATAAATTGGAGGTGAGAAACAAGGCTACAACGATAATTTACCAAGCCTTTACTGTTTCAGGTTAGACATATTAAAAAACAAATAAATCTTGCCTAATATCGCCGTGTTCTTCAAGACTACCGTTACAATCAACTTGACAATCAACTTAATTTACACTACAATTGTATCTACAAAAATAAAGGATTTAACTATGAAACAAGCAATAAATATTAGACTTGAAAAAGATGTAGTTCAAGACTTAGACGGATATGCAAATGAATTAGATAAAACTAGAACTAGTTTAATCGAAAAAGCAATTGATCTTTATTTTGATAAGTTAGATGAAATGGTAGCAGATAAAAGAATAGACAATTTAAAAAGTGGTAAAACTAAAGTTATACCATTAGAAGTTGTATTTGCCCAAGCTGGGATTAATGTTTAATATTGCTTTTGAAGAACAAGCTCAAAAAGAGTTTTTAAAACTAGACATTGCATCGCAACAATTAATTGGAAATAAAATAATGGATTTACAAAATGCTAACTTTTCAAGTGATAAATCACTTAAAGGAAAACATAGTGCTAAGTTTAGAAAAAGAGCAGGAAACTATAGAATAATATATTTAAAAGAAAATAATTTATTGGTAATTACAATAATTAGAGTAGCACATAGAAAAGAAGTATATTAAGCTTCTTAAAATAAAAATATAAGGTTATATCATGTTAGTACATATATGTTGTAGTGTTGATAGTCACTATTTTTTACAAAGAATACAAAAAGAATATCCTGCTGAAAAATTAGTAGGCTTTTTTTATGATCCCAATATCCATCCATATAGTGAATACAAACTAAGACTTTTAGATGTAGAGTATAGTTGTAAAAAACTTGGTATTGAACTTATTGAAGGTCCTTATGATTTAGAAGAGTGGCTAAAACTTGTAAAAGGCTTAGAAAATGAGCCTGAAAAAGGTTATAGATGTACGGTTTGTTTTGATAACCGTTTAGAAGTCAGTGTCAAAAAAGCAATAGAATTAGGTCATGATAAATTTACAACTACGCTTCTTATAAGTCCACAAAAATCACAAGATAAGCTAGATATGATAGGTAGAAATTTATCCACATTATATGATTGTGAATTCATATTTAAAGACTATAGAAGTGGTAATGGTGCAGAGAAACAAGGAAAAGAAGTAAAAGAACATAATCTTTATCGACAAAACTATTGTGGCTGTATGTTTGGTCTTAACGCACAAAGAGAGGAGCAAGGTAAACTAACCGATGAATTAATCTCCCCAATAGGGAAACAAATCCAACCAGAATCTATAGAAGAAAGACTCGTACTATATCAAAAAAGAAATGAATTAGAAAATTGTGACATTATTAAACAACGATTTTTAAACTATAGACTTTTAAATGCGAAAGTACTTTTAAAGAAAGAAGTTATACCTTCATATTTTCTTTGCTATTCAACACTGAAAAATAATAAATCTAATGGTCGCATAGAAAGAATTATCAACAATATTGGTTATTTTAACCGCGATGAGATAAAAATTATTGATTTAAAATATTTCAATCACTTATCAAATAAAAACTATACAAGTGTTATAGAAATTGTATATCATCCTTTAACTTTTGAAGAAGAATTAAAAGTACGAGATAAAATCACATATGATAATAGATATGATTTATCAACAATAATAGTTTTAGAAGAGTTATATAATGAAAAATTATCAATATTTTCTAATGCAAAAACATACGAAGATGTAAAAGAGACCATGGTTTAGAGAAGTAGAATAAAGGTATATTTAAGGATAATTTAAGTAAGATTCCAAAATAAAATTACAATCACAAGGGATACACAGCTATGGCAAATCATAAATCAGCTGCAAAAAGAGCAAAACAAACTATCGTCAAAACTGCAAGAAATAGATTCTTTAAAGCAAGAATAAAAAATGTTACTAAATCAGTTTTAGTAGCAATCGAAGCAAATGACAAGGAAACAGCAACAACAGCAATGAAAATTGCAAATAAATATTTACACCATTGTGTAAGTAAAAACATTTTGAAAAAAGCTACTGCAGGAAGAAAAGTTGGTAGGCTACAAGTTAAAGTTAACGCTTTATAAAAGACCATCTGCTTTTCGAGTTATCTGATTTCAATATTTAGATAACTCATCTTTCACAATTTTAACAAATTAATCAATAGGTATTATAATGTTACAAGAAAAATTACAACGTTTCATAAATAGATTTAATGAGCTAAATGACTTACTAATGTCACCTGAGATATTAAATGATATTAAAAGAATGACAGACCTTTCAAGAGAACAATCAAACATATCAAAAATAGTTGATGCAGCAAATGAGTATAAACAAATTGCATTAGATATAGAAGAAAATAAAATGCTTTTAACCGATGATGAATTAGCTGATCTTGCAAAAGAAGAACTAAAAGTATTAGAGGCAAGAAAACCAGAGCTTGAAGAAGAAATTAAAATTCTTCTTTTACCTAAAGACCCAAAAGATGATAAAAATATTTTTATTGAACTTAGAGCTGGTGCAGGTGGAGACGAAGCAGGACTCTTTGTTGCAGATATGTATAGAACATATATTAAATATGCTGAAAATGAAGGTTGGAAAACAGAAATTATGAACTCAAGTGAATCTGAAGCTGGGGGATATAAAGAGATGATTTTACTAGTTAAAGGTGAATCTGTATATAGTAAACTAAAATTTGAAGCTGGAGTTCATCGAGTACAAAGAGTGCCTGCAACAGAAACACAAGGTAGAGTTCATACTTCTGCCATAACTGTTGCAATTATTCCTGAAGTTGATGATGTAGAAATTGATATTCGAGCTGAAGATTTGAAAATGGATACAATGAGATCAAGTGGATGTGGTGGACAATCTGTGAATACAACAGATAGTGCAGTAAGAATTACACATATCCCATCAGGCATTGTCGTAACAAATCAAGATCAAAAATCTCAACATAAAAATAGAGAAAAAGCCATGAAAGTTTTAAAAGCAAGACTTTTTGATATGCAAGAACAAGAAAGAATGGATAAAGAGGGTGCGGATAGGAAAGCACAAGTAGGTTCGGGAGATAGAAGTGCTAGAATTAGAACATATAATTATCCTCAAGGAAGGATTTCTGACCACAGAATCAACCTAACTTTATACAAACTAGATGTGATTATGAATGATGGTTTATTAAATGAGATTATCTATCCTCTCATTGCAGATCACCAGTCAAAACTTATGGAGGTAAGTGGAGTTTAAACTTCGCTAAGCTCATATTTTAAAATATAAAGTATAATTAAAGATAAGTTAAGATATTATACTTTTCTACAAAGCAAAATACCCCAATATTCATTGCATTGTTAAAAAAAATTATAGGAATCAAATTATGGAAAAAATTATAGATATTATAGATTCAATTGCTTATGAAAAAGGTTTAAAAGTATCTGATGTAGAAAATGCACTAAAAGAATCTTTAATTAAAACTGCACAAAAGATGCAAGATGATTCACTAATTTATGAAGCAGAAATAGATAGAGTAAATAAAGAATTAAAACTTACTCAAAAAATAGAAGTTGTGGCAAATGATGACAATAAGTTATCAGGTGAAGCCAGAGTCGAACAAAATGACTGGGAAAAAGAAAATGAAGTAGAAGGCAGATTAATAAATCCTGAAAACTTTTTATCTCTTGATGCTGCAAAAGAAATAGATCAAGATTTAGAAATTGGAGATTTTCTAAGTTATGATTTAGAATTTGAAAGTATGGGAAGAAATGCAGCTACAATTTTATTTACTAACTTAGAATATAAACTCCAAAGATTTACAGAAGACAATTTATTTAAAAAATACAATGATCAAATCGGTGATACAATTACAAGTGTAGTAACAAGAGTAGATAGTAGTGATACAACATTTATTGAAATTGGAGAAGTTAAAGGTATACTACCCAGAAAGAATAGAATTAAAGGTGAGACTTTTAAAGTGGGTGATGCCCTAAGAGCTGTTGTTAAAGCTGTTAATATTGATAAACAACATGGTTTAGTAGTAGAAGTATCAAGAACAAGCCCTAAATATTTAGAAAGTTTATTGGCGCTTGAAGTTCCTGAACTCAATGACGAAAAAATTGTTATAGAAGCAAGTGCTAGAATCCCAGGAAGTCGAGCAAAAATTGCACTTTCTACAATGGAAGCAAATGTAGATCCAATTGGTGCTATCGTTGGAGTAAAAGGTGTGCGGATCAATTCTGTTAGTGCTCAACTAAATGGCGAAAATATTGATTGTATTGAATACTCACCAACTTTAGAGGTATTTGTAGCTAGATCTTTAAGTCCTGCAATTGTGAAAAGTGTAAAAATAGAAAAAGGTGCGGGTGAAAAAGGTAAAGATAAAGCTATTGTAACTATCGCTGAAGATCAAAAAGCAAGAGCGATTGGTAAAGTTGGTTTAAATATCAGACTTGCATCTATGCTTACTAAGTGTGAAATAGAATTAAATGTATTAGAAGGTGCAATTACAGGAGCTGATGAAGTAACTGGAAATTCATCTGCAAAAGCTATAAAAGATGTTTCAGAATTAGCATCATTATTTAAATAAGAAATAGAGATGTCAACTCCAAAAATATATCTCTTTGATAGTGTAAAAAAAGAAAAAGTTCTTTTTTTATCGCAAATAAAGAATAAAGCTACTATTTATGTTTGTGGACCAACTGTGTATGATAATGCCCATCTAGGACATGCCAGAAGTTCTATAGTTTTTGATTTATTACACCGTGTTTTAAAAGTAAATGGTTATGAAGTTACTATGGCTAAAAACTTTACTGATATAGATGACAAAATTGTAAATAAAATTAAAGCAACAGGAAAAACACTCGAAGAAATTACATCATTGTATATAAAGAACTATAAAAACGATATGGATCGCCTCAACATTTTACCAAATCATTTAGAACCTTATGCTACACAAAATATAGATGCTATGATTGAGATGATAAATAGACTTCTAAAAGACAATAAAGCCTATAAACTTCAAGATGGTATTTATCTCGATACATCAAAAGATAAAGAATATGGAAATATATCACATAGAGCTAGTGATGAAAACTCACAAGCTAGAGTTGAAATGAATCATCATAAAAAAGATCAAAAAGATTTTACAATGTGGAAATTTTATGATAAGAATGAAGTTGGATTTGAGTCTAATTTTGGATATGGAAGACCTGGCTGGCATATTGAATGTAGCGCTATGATTGATAAACATTTATCAAATCATAATTTACCTTATGCTATTGATATTCATGGCGGTGGCGCTGATTTACTTTTCCCTCATCATGAAAATGAAGCATCACAAACTAGATGTTGTACTTCACAAGAGCTTTCAAAATACTGGATGCATAATGGATTTGTAAATATAAATGGTAAAAAAATGTCAAAATCATTGGGTAATAGTTTTTTTCTTAATGATGTACTTACTCAATTTGATGGAGAAGTTATTAGATTCTATATGATGACTGCACATTATAGAGCTGATTTTTCATTTAGCGAAGAAGATCTTAAAAGTAGTAAAAAAAGACTTGATAAGCTCTATAGACTTAAAAAAAGACTTTATACTGTACAAAGTACTAATAAATTAAATAAAGAGCTTATATGTTCTTTATTTGAATCATTAAATGATGATATGAATACTTCAAAAGCACTAGCAAGTATCGATGAGTATATTTCTTTATCGAATGAGCTATTGGATCAAGAGCCAAAAAATACAAATCTTCAAAAAGAGATAATAGCTTCTATTATATTTATCAACAATATTTTAGGAATTGGATTAAAAGATGCATATAAATATTTTCAATTTGGTATCAGTGAAACTGAACAAGAAACTATTGAAAAACTTATTCAAAATAGAAATGACGCAAAAAAAGACAAAAACTTTGAACTAAGTGATAAAATTAGAAATGAATTAAAAAGTATGAATATATCTCTAATGGATAGTGTATCTGGCACCCTATGGGAAAAAGAAGTTTAGTCTCTCTTCTTTTTACTTTTTATGTCGATTTAAATATTTATCTAAAATCTCTTCTAAGCTATTTTTAATATTCCTATCAAATGTTGATAAGTCATTTTTACACTTTTGTTCTAATTCATCAGCACTTTTAATAGCTCCCTCTAAGCCTAGAAGATTTACAAAAGAATTTTTAGCATCATCATTTGCAGTAGTTTTCCCAGCTTCTTTCTCTGTTTTTGTTTCATCAATTATATCATCTTGAATTTGAAATAATAACCCAATATCAATTCCAAAACTATATAATCTTGCTTGAGTATCTAAATTAAGGTTAGCAATAATTGCACCCATTTGCAAGCTAGCAGCTATTAATTTAGCAGTTTTATGAATATGTAAAAATTCTAATTGTGATAATTCTAATTTCTTATTTTCGAAATAACAATCAATAGCTTGACCAATTATCATGCCATCAATCCCAGCATTATTACTCAAAACTTTTATAAGTTCAATTTTAACATCATTACTTAAAGGCGAATTTGCAATTAAATTAAAACTATGAGTATTTAAAGCATCGCCTACTAATATCGCCGTAACGTCGTCATAAGTAGTGTGTAGTGTTGGATGATTTCTTCTTAGATTTGCATTATCCATACTAGGTAAATCATCGTGTATCAATGAATATGTATGTAGGTATTCAATTCCTAAAGCTACAGGCAGTGCATTTTGTATAAGTAATGGCTCAATGGCATTCACTATAGACAATGTTAGCATAGGTCGGAATCTTTTCCCACCTGCACGCAGCATATCTTTTAAAGCATCTTCAAATATTGGATGAAAAGTTTTTGAAACAGGAAGACTTGTGTTTAAGTAGTTTTCAAATGAAATTAAAAGTTTCTTACTTTGCAAATGTGCTAATCTTACTTAAATCTATATATTCAAACATTATCGATCATTTCCTATAAGTTCATTTGTTATTTCTATGATTTCATTCTTCTCGTTCACATGTACTACTACTGGTTGATAACCCTCTAATTCTTCACTACTGTATGAAGCATATGCAATAACAATAATCTTATCACCTATTGCAACTTTTCTAGCAGCAGCACCATTTAGACACATATCTTTAGAACCCTTAATACCTTTTATAACATAAGTAGAAAATCTTTCACCATTATTTACATTCACTATTTCTACTTTTTGTCCAACTCGTAATAACGAAGCATCTAAAAGATCTTCATCAATTGTAATTGATCCTACATAATTAAGATTAGCATCTGTTACTGTAGCTCTATGTATTTTACTATATAACATATCAAATGTCATCATATTTCCAATCTATTTAGGGTTTTATTATTATGCTATTTTATCTCATATTACTTACAGTAATATAAATTCTAATTCAGTAAACGTTCAATTATCTTTTTATCGTTTAATGGAAATTTCTTATCATAAATAATTTGATATTCTTCATCCCCTTTGCCAAGTACTAGAATCACTGGCTTATCATATTTTTTTGAACTTTCAAATGCATGTGAAATAGCAATTTCTCTATTTAATTCAATAGAAATTTTAGAAGTGCACTTACACCCTTCTAGTATATCTTGACAAATAAGCTCAGGGTCTTCAAATCGAGGATTATCCGAAGTAATAATTATTTCTTTGCTAAATTTTTCTGCCATAGCACCCATCATTGCTCTTTTACTTTTATCTCTATTCCCGCCTGCTCCAAAAACAGTAATAATATCATAAGAAGAAAAGCTCTGAAATACTTTTTCCATTCCATCTGGGGTGTGTGCAAAGTCAACTATTATTAATGGTTCTTGGCTTACAACTTCCATTCTACCTGAGACTCCAGCAAAATATTCTACTTGATCACAAATTCTTTGTAATGGCACTTTTGTAATTAAATTAATTGCAGCAACTGCTGCGGTTAAATTATAGACATTAAAGTATCCCATCATTGGTGAAGAAAAGTTAACAATATCTGAGAAATGTTGCAATGCAACATGAATACCATTATTTAAACTATATGCAGTTACTTTAAATGTTGCTGGATTTTCTGCTCCATAGGCATATGCATTTTTTATTTTAAACTTGATATTTGAATCATCTTTATTGATAAGTTTCATACTATCATCATTAAAAAAGCTATTTTTTACATTTATATATTTTTGAATGGTCTTATGATAATTTAAATGATCTTGCGTAATATTTGTATGTATTTTTAAAGAAAAATCTAAACCTTCTATTCTATTTTGCTCTATTGCATGAGAACTTACTTCCATTACAAAGAATTCACAACTATTTTCAATAGCTTTTTGAATATGTTCAAAATTTTCCAATTGTATAGGGGTAGTAAGAGAATAATCTTCAAGCCTGTCATCATTTACAAAAAAACCACGAGTTCCTTGAAGTGCTACTTTATACCCTAAATCTAAAAGAATAGAATAAATTGCTGCAGCTGTTGTTGTTTTACCATTAGTTCCAGTAATTCCGATTATTTTAATAGATGAAAAATCAAAATAATCTTTTAATTTTGATGATTCCACAAAATCTACACAACCATTTTCTTTTGCTGATTTTACATATTGCTTATTTTGATTAGAAACAACAAATATATTTTCTTTGCTTACTTTATTTGAATTGTTAGTAAAAACTTTATTATTATGATTTATGACCAATATTTTTTTTCCCTAATCTTTCATACAATTTTGTTAAATCTTTATCATATATAAAAAATTCATTAAATCCATCTAAATATGTATATGCAGTTTTATCAAAATTATTATCAATTAATTTATTAATAAAATCCAATAAATCCTCTTTTGAGGTAATCGCAACTTTAGTACTAAACATAATATCTTGATAGGCTTCTTTAAATGAACCTCTATTTTGAACTATTTTTATGAAATCTTGGTATGCGATGGCATTTAAAGATTCGATATTTGTTGTGGAAATATCTTTTAATAATTTCATCATTTTAGAATTATCTCCATCATATGCATTAATTACATCTTGAACATATTCCTTAGCTACATCAATATCTTCATCTTTTGCAACAATGAAGTAATCAAATAGAGTTTGTGCCCTTTCATCATTTTCATATCCTAAATCACAGAAAATACAATATAATTGATATTCTATATTTTTAGGTTCTTGTGATGTAACCTGAGAATATAAAAACAATGCTTTATCATATTCTTTTGCAGTAAAATAAGAATGTGCTTGTTTTAATAAGCTATCAATATTAATCATTTGTAACTTTTTCTTCCATGCCTGCTGGAATATTAACAATCTCAAGTTCTGGATGGATTGCAGTTTTTAACTCTTTTTCAACTATAAATTTCAATGTACTCCCACTAGCAGCACATCCCACACAAGAACCTTGTAATTGTACATAAACTTTTGCATCTTTGATTTCTAATAATTTAATTGCACCACCATCTTTTGCAAGCATTGGAGCAATTCTTGTTCTAATGATATTACTTACAGGCTCTTGCAAATCTTCATCTGTAAATGGCATACTCATGTTAAATTTCCTCCGTCTTATTTCTTATTTCTTATTAATATCACTGCAATTGCTGCTAGTAATAAGATAACTCCAATTGTTTGAAATATAAAAGTAAAAGTTACTGCTTGTGCCATCAATTTACAACTTCGTCACATCTTTTACATAATGCATCTACTTCTAGTGCTCTATATTTCCAACATCTTGGGCACTTCTCTTTACTAGCCTTGTAAATTTCAAATAATTTTTCATCTATTTCAAAACTTCCTAGAGTATAGTCTTCTTTGTCTTTAATAACTTTAGATACAACAAACCAATCTTCAGCAATTCTAGAATCTAAAGCTAGAATTTCTTCACTGTTGGTATAAATTACTAATTCTAAAGTTGATTTTATTATCTTTTCTTTATTTAGTCTATCTTTTATTTCTGCAAATTTACTTTTAGCATTTAACAAATGTTCTTCATTAAGATTCATTTCAATTTCTGGTAATTTATACTTAGGCATATCAAAAATTGACTCAACACCATCCGTAACAACTTTGGGAGCATGTTGAATCAATTCATTCATTGTATAAGTTAAGATTGGTGCAAGTGTTGTTACTAAAGATTTAGCAATCATTGCCATAGTACTTTGCGAGGCAATTCTTGTATCTGAATTTTTAGCGTCACAATACATTTTATCTTTACAAATATCAATATAAATATTTGATAATTCTGCTACTAAAAAGTGATTTAATTTATTTAAACCTCTAGAATAATCATTTGCTTTAAATGCTTCATCAACTTCTAAAAATACTTTTTGTGCTTTATCTAAAATCCATAAATCAGTAATTGACATTTTATTCAGAGATACGATTTCTTCAAGTTCATGTACATTTCCAAGTAAAATTTTACCCGTATTTCTTATTTTTCTATATTGTTCTGCCATTTGTTTTAAGATAAGATCGGAGATTTTTAAATCTGATTGATAATCACTCATAGCAACCCACATTCTTAAAATCTCCCCACCATATTCTTTTAATACTTTGTCAGGTGCAACAACATTACCTTTAGACTTTGACATCTTTTCACCCTTAGCATCAACTGTAAAACCATGAGTTAAAATAGATTTATAGGGTGCTACTTCATTTGAAGCAAGAGAGGTTAATAGAGATGATTGGAACCAACCTCTATGTTGATCTGAACCTTCTAAGTACATGTCAGCGGGATATGTACCAGCATCATAGTTTCTACTTCTTAAAACAGCATTTTGTGTGGAGCCAGAATCAAACCAAACATCCAAAATATCCATAGTTTTTTCTAAATCATCAGGATTAAGACTACTGCCTGGATATAGTAAGTCTGAAATACTCATATCGTACCATGCATCAGCCCCTCTCATCTCAAATATCATAGCAACATAATTTAAAACTTGCTCATCATAAATAATTTCATCTGTTATTTTATTTCTAAAAAATGCAATAGGAACTCCCCAATCTCTTTGTCTAGAAATACACCAATCGGGTCTATTTTCAATCATAGTTCTTAATCTATTTACACCATGTTCTGGATAAAATTTTACATTTTCAATTGCCTCTAAAGCATTTTGTCTTAATGTTTTTTGATTATTTCCATATGGAACATCCATTGAAATAAACCATTGCTTTGTTGCTCTAAAAATAACTGGCTTATGCGTTCTCCAACAGTGCGGATAAGAGTGAGTTATATCTAGTCTTTTTAAAAGAGCTTCACCTAATAATTTCATAATAGGTTCATTAGCTTTAAATACATTCATATTTAAAAATTCTTCAGGATTTGGAAGTAGCTTTTCTCGTACTATTGTGTTATCAAAAGCTCCATTAGGTCCAACAGGCATAAGTACCTCAAGTCCATATATTAAACCTATTTTATAATCTTCTTCACCATGTCCGGGTGCAGTATGAACACAACCTGTACCTGTATCCATCATTACATGATTGCCAAGTACTATTTGGGATTCTCTGCCATTTAAAGGATTTATGGCACATGTATTTTCTAATGATTTTGGATCAATATCTTTTACGATATCGCCTTTTATAACTTCATCAGCAATTAAGCTTGCATATAATTTTTTAGCAACTATAAAACCATCTGAAGTTTGAATATATTCTTCCTCTCCGTTTAAAGAGATACCTGTATTTGCAGGTAAAGTCCAAGGTGTTGTAGTCCAGATAATCACACTTGCATCTAAATCTTTGAGTTTAAAAGCAACAAATATAGAAGGTGATACTTTATTTTCATATTCCACTTCTGCTTCAGCTAATGCTGTTTGTGCAGCCCATGACCAATATACAGGTTTGCTTCTTTGACATAATAAGCCTTTTTTCGATATAGCAATAAGTTCTCTATAAATATTAGCTTCAAATTTAAAATCCATCGTTAAATATGGTTTTTCCCAATCTGCAATAATACCTAAAGCTTTAAATTCATCTCTTTGAATGGCAACAAATTTAGTCGCATGATCTCTACAAAGTTGTCTTAATATGCTTTTTGGTAATTCTTTTTTCTTTTGTCCACCAATTTTTTCTTCAACTTTTTGTTCAATTGGTAAGCCATGACAATCCCAACCTGGAGTATATCGTACAGATTTTCCATCAAAATAGTTATATTTAATAATAATATCTTTTAAAACTTTGTTTAGAGCATGTCCAATATGGATATTGCCATTCGCATAAGGGGGTCCATCATGTAATGTAAAACTTTCGCACCCTTTTCTATTTTGTTTCATTTTTTCATAAACTTTTTCATCATTCCAAAGTTTATATTGGATTGGTTCATTACGAGGTAAACTTCCTCTCATTGGGAAATTTGTTTGTGGTAACTGTAAAGTGTCTTTATAGTCTATTTTGTTGCTTGTTGCTGTAGCCATATTAATAATTGTCCTATAATATAAAATAAGATAAAGTATATCTAAATATAATTAAACTTAAATAACAAAGGAACTCCAATGTATGATGAAATCTTCAATGAAGAAGATATGATAAAATTTCAAGATATATTAAAAAAAAAGAAACAAACACTCACTACTGCTGAAAGCTGTACAGGAGGCTTGATTTCAAGTATGATAACTGAGATATCAGGCTCCTCGGAAATTTTCAAAGGTTCAATAGTAACATATTCAAATGAGATTAAAGAGCAAGAATTAAATGTAAAAAATGAAACGATGATTGCATTTGGTGTTGTGAGTTGTGAAGCTGTATCAGAAATGCTAGATGGAGTGATTAAAAAGTTCAATGCTGATTTTGCAATAGCTGTAAGTGGCATAGCCGGTCCAAATGGTGGTACAGAGACCAAACCAGTGGGAACTGTTGCGATTGGCGTCATGAATAGTAAAGGTACAAAATCAATACGACTATTTCACTTCCAAGGGAATAGAAAGCAGATACAACTACAGGCTGCAAAAAAAGCTTTGAAATTGAATTTTGAAATTTTGATGAAAAAGCCTTGACATAAGATTATTAATTGCCTATAATTCCATCCAATTTAATCAAGATGACTTGTTAGCTCAGTTGGTAGAGCATTTCCCTTTTAAGGAAGTGGCCGTTGGTTCGAATCCAACACGAGTCACCATTTATATTAAATTATGTTCTTTATTTAGGTCGATTAGCTCAGCTGGTAGAGCGCTACCCTTACAAGGTAGATGTCATAAGTTCGAGTCTTATATCGACCACCATTATTATTGTTGGCCCCATCGTCTAGTGGTTAGGATCCATGGTTTTCATCCATGTCACAGGAGTTCAAATCTCCTTGGGGTCACCAAACAATATATCTATTAAAAGTGCGGTTGTAGTTCAGCTGGTTAGAATATCTGCCTGTCACGCAGAGGGCCGCGAGTTCGAATCTCGTCAACCGCGCCACTTTTAAATAATGACTTGTTAGCTCAGTTGGTAGAGCATTTCCCTTTTAAGGAAGTGGCCGTTGGTTCGAATCCAACACGAGTCACCATTTATATTAAATTATGTTCTTTATTTAGGTCGATTAGCTCAGCTGGTAGAGCGCTACCCTTACAAGGTAGATGTCATAAGTTCGAGTCTTATATCGACCACCATTATTATTGTTGGCCCCATCGTCTAGTGGTTAGGATCCATGGTTTTCATCCATGTCACAGGAGTTCAAATCTCCTTGGGGTCACCAAACAATATATCTATTAAAAGTGCGGTTGTAGTTCAGCTGGTTAGAATATCTGCCTGTCACGCAGAGGGCCGCGAGTTCGAATCTCGTCAACCGCGCCACTTTAACAATATCAAAAAAAACATTAATAGTTCTAAAAAAGATTAGGGAATATAGAGGATTTTATATTTGTTTACTTGGACAAATATTATTTTTTAAATAATATTGTTTGCCCAGAAGTTAAGGAATCTCCTACATTAATTAGTAGTTCGTAATTAGCTTGCACAGTTATAATAACTAGTCCATCTAAAAATACAGAAATTTTCTCACCTTGTAGTATTGGCTTATCATTAATTTTTTTAATTCTTGTATTATACAATCCGCTTATCAATTTAACTTTTATATCCTCGAATTTTAAAGTGACTTGCTCATTATACAAAGATGCTTTATAACTATTTGGATTAAGGTTTAATCCGTGTTTATATTTCTTTATTGTCATATCGGCATCAATAGGTGCTCTTAAGAGGTGATTATTTAATAAACCTACTCTACAATAAATCTTAAACTTGCCATTTACTTTATCTATAGCAGTCACCGTTGAGTCAATAGGAGCTAATACACTTTGTGTATTACTGAAGATATGTCTATTAGTATCTCTATAAACATACATCATAAAAAAGCCTATTATGAGCATAATAAGAGCTAAGCAATTTGATATAAACAATATTAAAAAAATTGCGACAGCAAAGATGATTACAATAGTTTTGTATCCTTCTTTTAATACAATATTATTTTTTTTCATTTTCATTTGTTTCGCTTACTAATGATATATTAGTATTTCTTTCATCATGTAAATTTTCACCATTATATACAGTACCACCATTTTTAATTATAATTTCTTGAACTCTTTTACCTGTTATGACTTCAATATTAAGAAGTTCTGCTGTCATTTCTTCTATAGCATTATTATGGTCTCTTAATATTTGCAATACTACTTTATATCTTTCATCAAGTGTATTTTTAATGTGATTATCTAATTTATGCGCCATCTCATCACTATAATCTTTACTCGTTTGTCCACCATCTAAGAATTGGTTTGTTTGCTTACTTAAAACCATTAAACCTGCAATATCAAAATCACTCATTCCATATATTGTAGCCATCGATTTTATTATATCTGTAGCCCTTTCTAAGTCGTTTCCAGCGCCTGTACTAATTTCACCTATAAATACTTCTTCAGCAGCACGACCACCTAATAGTGTATCCACTTCTGCCATTAATTCATGTTTTTGCATAAGATATTTATTTTCTTCTGGAGTGTTAAGTGTATAACCTAATGCAGCTAAACCGCGAGGTACTATAGAAACTTTATTTACTTTTTTTGCACCTTTTGTTACCTCTGCAATTAAAGCATGTCCTGACTCATGATACGCAACAATTTTTCTCTCTTTAGGAGAAATTCTTCTACTTTTCTTTTCAAGACCAGCAATTTGTCTCTCTACTGCTTCTTTGAAGTCCTCATTTGTAACTTCTTTTTTATGTCCACGACCTGCTAAAAGTGCTGCTTCATTAATTATATTTGCTAAATCAGCACCCGCAAGACCTGCTGTCATAACTGCAATATCTCGTAGTTCAACATCTTTACCAATTGTAACACCTTTAATATGTACATTTAGAATTTCTATTCTACCTTCTAAATCAGGTTTATCAACTAAAACTTGTCTGTCGAATCTACCAGGTCTCAGAAGAGCAGGGTCCAAAATCTCTGGTCTATTTGTAGCCGCTAAAATAATAACAGGTGCTCCCCCATCACTACTAAATCCATCCATCTCAGCTAAAAGTTGGTTGAGTGTTTGCTCTCTTTCATCATTTCCACCCATTCCCCCACTTGAACGACTTTTCCCTATTGCATCAAGTTCATCAATAAAAATAATAGCCGGTGCATTTTTCTTTGCTTGCTCAAATAAGTCTCTAACCCTACTTGCACCAACACCTACAAACATTTCAATAAAAGAAGACCCAGTTACACTTAAAAATTCAACGTCAGCTTCACCTGCAACGGCTTTTGCTAAAAGTGTTTTACCAGTTCCTGGAGGACCTACAAGAAGTACACCTTTTGGTATTTGTGCTCCAAGCTTTACGTATCTATCTGGATTCCTTAAAAATTCCACGATTTCTGATACTTCTTCTTTAGCTTCTTTATTTCCTGCCATATCTGCAAATGTAACATTTGGTTTTTCAGAATTAAGCATTTTCTTGGCACCACCCATACCCAGAATACCACCAGCACCGCCACCCATTGATTTTGACATTTTTTTGGCCAAAAACATCCATATAGCAAAAAAAACAAATAATGGTAAAACCCACCCAAATAACATATCTGCTAAAAGATTTTGTTCATTAACGCCACCATATTTTATGCCTTGTTTTTCCAATGTAGGAATAAAACTATCATCAACACCTACTTTTCTAGCAGTGTATGTAGTAACTGTTCCACCTAGTACTTTAGATACTGCTTTAATATTAGTATCTCCAATTCCTACATATTCTATTTGATTATTATTTATGAGTGTTTTAATTTCAGAATAAGTAACAGACTTACTTATTTTCTTTCCATAAGCAGTATTACTACCATTTATATTCATTTCATTAGACGGGAAAAAACTTTTAAATGCCATAATTGTCACTATTGAAAACACTACAAATATAACTATTGGATTTTTATCAAAAAATCCGTTAGGATTATTATTGCTATTGTTATTATTTTGATTATTACTCATTATTTGCCTTTTTAACTATTAATGTTACCCATTCATTTTCTTGAAATTCTTCAAGCACTTCACAATCTTTAAATTTTTTTAAAACTTTAGTTTTATATTGTTCCATAATCCCCGATAATACGATAATACCATCTTTTTTAGTAATTTTTTTAATATCACTTGCAATCATTACTAAAACATCTGCAACAATATTTGCGATTACTACATCATAATTTTTTTTACTTGTATTTGCTGAACCTTCCCAGTATTTATTAATAGGAGTTTCATTTCTTTCAAAATTTATAATCGCATCATTTACAGCAACAATATCAGTGTCACAAATATCTACAATAGCGCCACATTTTGATGCAGCAATTCCAAGTATTCCACTTCCCGTACCTATATCTACGACATTGTTACCATCTTGTACATATTTTTCAACAGCACTTAAGCAACATTTAGTAGTCTCATGATGCCCTGAACCAAATGCTAAAGTTGGGTCTATAATAATATTTACCATATCCACCATAGGCTCATTCCAGCTAGGGTGGATATAAAATCTACCTACTTTTATTGCTTGTACACTTTGCTGATACAATTTTATCCAGTCTTGATTTTCTTTCTTAATTAAATTTGATTCACAAAATATCTCTATGCTAAAAGCCGAAGATAACTCTTTTGCAAATGTTTGAATACCTAATAATACATTATCTAATGGATCTTCACTTCTTATGATAATAGTCTCATCAAATTCTTCAATCGCATCGCTTGTAAGACTTACTGCTAAGTCTACAAATAATTCATAGTATAAGTTTGGCTTAACTGTAAGCTCATAATAATATTTATCCAACTATCAACCTTTTATTATTTATTGAAATTTTATTAGTCTATCTAAAAATTAGTTTAAAATAGTTTAAATACATACTTAGTTATTTATCATCAAGTTTTTTTAAAAAAATTACTTCATCGAATTCATTTAAGTAATAAGAATACTCTATTTGAAACTCATCTTTGTTAATTTTGTAATGGTTCTTCTTTTTTTCTTTATGTGATATAAATAGCATCAAATAATCAATTTCATTTTTCAGGGTATGAAGTAAATTATGTCCACCTTCTATCATTATAAAATTATTTTCTTCTAAACATTTTAATGAGGATGAGATATTTACATTTCTGTTTTTCTGATTAAATAGTGGAATAGTTTTATCGAAATTATTAGAATTTGAATAAATCAATATATTTGGTGCTTTCTTTTTATTTGCAAACCTGGAATCCAATGTCGGTCTATCTATTCGAACTGTTGTTCCACCTATAATCATCAAATCTATTTTTGTTCGTATTTCATGAACTAAATTTAAACTAGCTTGTGTTGTTATGTATCCATCCCCAACTGAACCATCCTCTCTCATCGCTATTTTGAAAAATATACAGCTATTATTTTGATATTTTAAAAATGGTAAAAGTAGTTGATCCGTTTTCTTTTTACAAACATTAATTTCTACTTTAATATTAGCATCTAAAAGTCTTTGCTTGCCTCCACTTGCATTTTTGTTTGGATCAAGCGTCCCTATAAAAACTTTTTTTATTTTGACTGATTCTAATAACATTGCACACGCTGGTGTTTTGCCGATATGATTACAAGGCTCTAGAGTTACATAAATTTCACAATTTATAAAAAAGTTATTATGATTTAATATTAAGAATTCATGTATTTCATGAGATGATTCTAATTCTTTTAATACAGAAGTTGGATATTTAGAAAGATAGGCCATTTTTAAAGCTAATACTTCAGCATGAGGAAGTCCCGCTTCTTTATGTGCCTCTACTGATAATACTTGATTGTTTTTAACCACAGTAGCACCAACTGCTGGATTTGGGTATGTAAGAAACTGATATCTCCAAGCTTCTGCTATTGCTAATTGCATAAATTTATTACTCATGTGCTAGATTCTTTTTAGTTATTTAATAACTTAGTGTATCATAGGATTAATTAAAAGGCAAGTATATAAAGTATCATTTACATCTATATCATCATTGAAAGATGTCACAGATATGTCATTATACCTTCTAGAATTTTATAGTTAAGTTATATTTAAATCTATTTTCTCTTTGAAAGTCTTCACTGATACTTTTTTGTGCTCTACTCCATGTTAAATCTATAGTGGTAGTTTTTGCATTTAGTATAATGCCAACGGCACTACCATATATTTCTCCGCAAGAACTTTTCTTATCTTGTTCACATTTTATTTTTCCATAATCTAAACCTACAAAGATAGAAATAGTTTCTAAATAGTTACTATTAAGTTTAGGCGTAAATGTTTTAGTGATATCATTTTTGAAGTAGTGTCCATTATTTCCAAACAGATTTGAATCTGAATATCCTCTTACTGTATAATCACTCCCGATAGTTAGCTGGTCATTGTTATAGAGTAAATCATTGGTATATTGTAAATAAAAATTACTATCAAATTTATAGCTTTTATCTTTGAAAGAATATAAAATATTTGTATTTAAACAATATTTTTTAAACTCCAATATAGCTCTATTTATAGTATCAATTTCTAAACCATAATAGTTATCATCTCTAGCATCAAACCAATCTTTTCCTTCATAGTAACTATAAGTAGTATTGATTTGTCCCCAGTTTTTCAAATAAGTATGAGTAAGATCTACTTGTGCTAATGTTGTTTTATAAGTAGAAACTTCTATAGCTTGATTTGAAAAATAATTCTTTGTATCTTTATGATGAACTATTGCTGCAATATTTAATTTATTTTCTTGGTTTCTAGCAAGTACTTTGCTTACTTTAATTTTTTTACCTTTTGTAACACCATTGGATAAATAAGTATTATTTATTCCTACTACACCTTGTCTATATTTTGTATCTGAATAAATGAATGCGAACAGATAGCTACCTATAGGAAAAGAGTAATTGTATTCATATCCTTTTGTGCTTTGATATTCTTTTTGTATTCGACTACCATTGTATGTATATGAAATAATATCGTTTATATTTAAAAGATTATCATAAGATAGAGTTGATGTTAATGAAGGATTATTATCCTTAAAGGATTTTTCTCCAGTACCACCAAAACTTATATGAAATGGCGATGTTAGTTTAGTGTTTAAAACAACTAAACTTTCTCCCTCTTTTGTTCCTGGTTTTATATCAAACTTTGCATCAACAGAAGGTACTCTATTTACCATTTCCAATGATGTTTCTAAATCTCTTAGGTTTAAAGTATTATATATTTGGTAAGGAAATGCTGTTTTTATATACCAGCTATTCTTTTGAGTTTTAGAATCAATTATATTTTCAACTATTCCGTTCATTATTTTTATATCAATCTGTCCATCTGATATGTCTTGTGCATTTAAATATGCTTTAGTAGTTATATATCCAGAGCTCATATAATATTTAGAAATACTATCTATTAAACTTTTTAGTATATTTCCATCTATACATTTATTTTTATATTTTGAAAATAAATCATTTTGAGTATCTTTAGATAAAAGACTATTATCACTCAAATCAATTTCCTTTAATGTGATACACTTAATTTGATTTGATTCTTTTTCTTCTGCATCTAAGGATGTAGTATATATTATGCATAGTAATAATAAGTTTATAAATACAGTTCTATGGATATCTAGCCTTTAAGTTTTTTTTCAACTTTTAAATATTTCTGCTTTAATATTAAACCAACTTTGAACTACCTCAAAAGGTGTTCTAGCTTTTAACTCTTTCCATCATATCATTAGTTTGTGTTGTTTGAGATTCATTCATGCTTCTATCATATTCTGTTGTATATTGTTAGCTTTTCTTATGAGTATTTATCATCTTTTGTACCATTTTTACCAAGCGATACAGCTTTACTGTATCTTTTATTTTTTATATCACTAGCTGTTGCAGTTAGGCTTAAGATAAGCTACTTACTCATTCTTGGTTTTGTAGCATTTTTATCTTCAGCTATGATGAGATATGTTTTATAGGGTAGAAGAATGGTATCGAAAACTAAAGAGAATGGAAGGTCTATAAAAATAACTATTCCTAACATTAATGCACCGAAATGCCCATCTGTTCCCCATTCTTTAGAAACTTTAGTTTTTACAGCATCAATTTCCATCCTCGTAGCGGAATATATTTTAGGTTCATTAAATGTAGAATATGTGGCTAAACATCCTGTAAGAAAAAATAAGATTAAAATAAGTAATACATAATTTTTCATCCTAATTCCCAGCTATAGGTTTTTGATTTTTTTGCAATGCACTTTCGCCATAATTTACAGTAGAGTGACCTGGCTTAAACCAAGTATTTGGATTAAATAAATTTTCAGGATTTGAAACAGGATCCCCCTCATTCATCTCAATCCTAACATTCCCACTTCTTACATAACTTGGATTTCCATATTGGTTTGGAACATCTGGCATATTAAATATAGACTTCAGTTTATTTTTATTAGTAGGTGCTCCATGACTTTTATATGTATTTTGGTTATTAGGATTATTGATTGCTCCTTCTTTGGCGATTTCATGTCCTTGTGAGTGCATATATATTGTTGCTCCTATTGTTTTATGTGTTAAGTCTTCTATTTGAGATGATATTCCTGTTTGATATCCAACCTTATCTGTTGCAGATT
>CAWVZX010000007.1:0-20628 GCA_963934755.1 uncultured Arcobacteraceae bacterium
ATTTTTATCTGTAAATTTTATATTTAATATCTTTATAGTTAAAACTTAAATAATTTGCATGGAGTAACAACCTTTTATTACCTGTTGTTTCAATTCTTTCTTCTAAAGACAATTCCTTCAAAAGATATTTATCCGCAATATCTTCATCAATTCCATAAATAGGGTCCCCTACAATTCTGTGTCCTATACTTTCTAAATGTACTCTTATTTGATGTTGCCTACCTGTCAGCGGTTTTGCTTCTACTAGAGTTTGATTTTGAAGTTTATTATATTTAATCGGCTTTATAAATGTTAAAGATTCTTTTCCGTCATTTGCCGTTTGCATCTTAACACCAATCTTACTATTTACAGCTTTTTTAATTCCATTATCTATTGTAATATTATCTTTAATTTCGCCATCTACGACTGCTAGGTAATTCTTATCATACAGTTTATTTTCGAACATCTCTTTTAAAATAATATCACTATATTTATTTTTTGTTACTAGTACTAAACCTGAAGTTTCTTGATCAATTCTATGTGCAAGGTTCGCATTACCTCCAAAATGGTATCTAATTTCATCTAGTAAAGTATACTCAGTATTGCGAGAAGTTGGATGAACCATAATACCAGATGGTTTATCAAAAATAGCAAAATCTTTAGTTTCAAAAAGAGGTGCTAGCCCTCTAGTATGACCTTCAAATAAGGCTATTTGAATAAAGATACCTTTAATTTTTTGTCCATTTTGTAAAACTTTATTATTCTCATCAAAAACACGACCTTTTGATAATAATCTTTGAGAATTAGAAATATTTAATTTTGCATTATCTATTAAAAATTGTTGTATTTTTTTATCTATATTATTTTCAACATAAAATTTTTTTAACATGAATGGCATCTAAAACCTTCTATACCTATTTTTAGTAATTTTATTATAACAAAAAGCAATCTAATTACATATTAAGTGATTTTATTGTAATATTAGTTACTTTTTTACACACTAAGGAAATATTTGAATGACATAACATTAGTTGTCTTATGTGCAGGGGAATCATCAAGATTCAATTTGGCAGTCAAAAAACAATGGATTAGAATTGATGACCAACCTCTTTGGCTATATGCTACAAATAAGCTATCCACTTATTCTAAATTTAACAAAGTCATCGTTGTAGGGCATGAAAATGAGTTACAATATATGAAAAATTTTTCAGATGATTACACTTATGTCAAAGGTGGAGATACGAGGCAAAAATCTATTGTAAATGCATTACAATTAGTAACATCAGAGTTTGTAATGATTACAGATGTTGCGAGACCTTGTGTTCCAAAAGACATAATTGATAATCTAATTACAAACAAAGATAAAGCCTCAATTATTGTTCCAGCTCTAAGTATCTCAGATACTGTTACTTGCGACAATGAAACCATCAATAGAAACTCTCTAAAAATAATACAAACTCCACAATTGTCAAATACTAAAATACTAAAAAAAGCCACTTCTTCTAAAACTGAATTTACAGATGACAGTAGTGCGATTAAAAGTATTGGAGGAACTGTACACTATATTTTGGGTTCAAATAAATCTACAAAACTAACATTTGATGATGAATTAACAAATTTAACTTGCTTAGAACATGCAAATTCTAATATTTTCGTAGGTAATGGTATAGATATACATGAGTTTGAACCTAATAAAAAAATGGTCCTAGGAGGAATTGAAATTGAATCTCCTTTTGGATTTAAAGCACATAGCGATGGTGATGTTTTGATTCATAGTGTAATTGATTCTTTATTAGGTGCTTGTGGTGCAGGAGATATTGGAGAATTTTTCCCTGATACTGACCCAAAATATAAAGGTGCAGATTCTAAAAAATTATTAAACTACATTATCAAATTCATATCTAATATTGGGTACGAAATAGTAAATATTGATGTAACAATTCTAATGGAAGAACCCAAAATAAATCCTCATAAACAAGCAATTAAATCTAAAATGTCAGAGCTGTTAAATATCGAAAAACAAAAAATAAATATAAAAGCAACTACATCAGAAAAAATGGGATTTGTGGGAAGAGAAGAAGGAGTGATAGTTGTGAGTAGTGCTACACTAAGATATTACAGATGGATGAATAAATGAATATACTCATATTAGACGAAGAAGTTTACTTAGCACAAAAAATTGCATTGAGACTTCAAGAAAATGGAAATAACTGTACGCATGTGTCAAATATCAAAGAAATACATTTTAATAATTCATATAATGTTGTACTGCTATCTACTAATATAAGCAGTAGTGATGTCCATACAATAATAGTGAATTTTAAAAACAGTATCGTGATATTACTTGTATCATACATTAATGATACAACAGTCACCAAGCCTCTTAAAGATGGGGCAAGTGATTATATTGTAAAACCATTTATCATGGATGAACTTGTAAGAAAGATTTATCATTACGATGAGTTTAAAAAATTAAAAAATAATAATTTAAATTTAGAAAATTATGTTAATTTTATATTTAACAGCATAAATACAAAAGAAGAAATACCAACAACTCTACCATTTGTAATAGAAACAAAGGATCAAAGGATTGCAGATAAAATAGTATTTGATGTAGCAAAAAAAATTGATAAAACAATAAAGTTCATATCTATAGAAGACCATATAAAGGTCAATCCAGAAGATTTTCATCATGAACTTCTCTATATTTATGATTTTCATTATGCAAAAAAAGCATCAAGAGACCTTATCTTAAATGCCATAGGACAATATGATGTGATTATATGTTCTTTAGAGGATATAGGAGAAGTTAAATATCCTAAATTAATAGTAGAATCATCTAATATCTTTTCGCTTGCTGATTCTATCTTAACAATAAATGATTATGTCAAACTTATGATTATAAGCTTTCAAAATAAATATCACGATACAGAGTTAAGTAGAAGATTAGGAATAAGTAGAAAATCCTTATGGGGAAAAAGAAAGAAATTTGGTATTGAAAAGAATAGGGGACATTAAATGAGAAAATTTTTTCTTACACTTGGATACAGTGGACTAAGTCCAAAAGCACCTGGAACAGCTGGAAGCATTGTCGCATTAATTATTGCGATGCTTTTATTACAATATATATCTATATCAACTCTATTTATGCTAGCATTATTGATTTCAGTAATAGCAGTAAAACAAATAGATATTTATGAAAAAGAAGTTGGTACACATGATGGTTCTGAAATTGTTATAGATGAACTAGCTGGTATGTGGATAGCATTAGGTATTGCAAATGCTACTTCAGATAATTACATTTTAGCACTTATTACTTTTGTCTATTTTAGACTTTTCGATATATTGAAACCTTCTGTAATCGGTAAAATTGATAGAGATGTAAAAGGTGGCTGGGGAGTCATGGGCGACGATATTGTTGCTGGATTATTTGCTGGTCTTTGTACAAGTATGACATATTACTTATTCTTTTAATCAAGCTATATATTTAGACAAAAACCGTATCCTAATAAATATGGCTTTTTTATTTGCTAATCAAACTTCATAGAAAAATCAAGCCATGTTGCTTGATGAATAATACTCCCACTACTTATCGCATTTATGCCTGTATCTAAATAAGACATGATAGTCTTTGCTGTAATATTTCCACTTGCCTCAAGTAAAATATGTGGATACTCCGAATCTCTATAGATAGCGACATTTTTAATTTGAGCTGGAGTCATATTATCGCACATAATAATGTCGGCACCAGCAGCCATTGCTTCTTGTACTTGGGCTAGAGTTTCGCACTCGATTTCTATTTTTGTAACCCAAGAGATTCTTTTTCTAGCTTTTTTTACAAACTCAGCTAAATTAATAATTGTTTTGAGATGAGTATCTTTTAGCATTAAACAATCATCAAGCCCTAATCTATGATTAATAGCTCCACCTACTCTACTTGCATATTTTTCAAAATTTCTTAGCTGTGGTCTAGTTTTTCTTGTATCTAAAAGTACTACATCACTACCTTCTAAAAGCTTTGCATAAGAGTTTGCACTTGTTGCTATTCCTGATGCATGTTGTAGTATATTTAAAAAAGTCCTTTCACTACTTAATAACACTGAAGCTTTGCCTTCAAGCTCAGCAATTACATCACCTTTATAAACTTTTTCGCCATCTTGTATTAAAAATTTACAATTGAACTTTTCAGATTTTGCTAGTGCTCTTCCATATTTAATACCTGCTAAGATACCATCGTCTTTTGCAATCACTCGTGCTGTAAATCTTCCTTTTGGTGCAATATCAAAAAATAAATCACCTCTACCATTATCTTCTATAATTGCATTTTTAACAAATTTTTTAATATTAATTCCCATAATTAAACTTCGAACATTCTATTTAGTGCAATCTTTGCATATTTAGCAGTTTCCTCAGGAATAATTATTTCGTTTTCATAAGTTTCATTTTTGATAGAAAGTAAATTATTATATAAGTCTTCAAGTACAGTTTCATTCATGGTCGGACATTCGGGTTTTGTAGAACTTAAAACATATGTATTTTTTGGTCTTAAACGGTTTACCATATTAAATTCTGTACCAACTACTACTTTTTGTTCAGGAGAAATTTCTTTTGTTATATATTGAATAAGTTCAGATGTTGAACCTGAAAAATCTGCTTTTGCTACAACAGCAGGGTCACATTCTGGATGCACAGCAACTAAAATATCCGGATATTTCTCTCTGTAAAAATCTATATCATCAGGAGTAAATAATTGATGGACAGAACAAAAACCATTAAAACAAATAATATCTGCTTTTTTAACATCTTCAATATCATCCACGCCAACTACTGCAGATTTAAGCTTCATTTGGTTTGCAAAATTTTGCCCCAAACAACGATCTGGAACAAAAAATATTTTTTTACCACTCTCTAGACCTTGAGTAATTATTTTAAAAGCATTTGAGCTCGTACAAACATAGCCGCCCATTTTACCAACTTCTGCTTTTACTTCAGCAGAAGAGTTGATATATGTAATAGGTAAAATATCATCATTTGAGATTCCTGCTTCATTTAATGTTTTTAAGTTCTCTTTAAAATAGCCGACATCAATCATTTTAGCCATAGCACAACAAGCAATTTTAGGCATCATTATACGCTTGTGGGGAGCTAATACTTTTAAACTCTGTCCCATAAAACCTACTCCACAAAAAATGATATTCTTTTCTTTTGCAGCCATACCTCTTTTTGCTAATTCTAAACTATCACCCGTAATATCTGCCATATCAAAGACTTCGTCTTTTTGGTAAAAATGGGCAACTATTACAACATCTAATTCTTTTTTTAATTTTATAATCTCATCTTTAAAATTCATCTGCTTTATTCCCTAAATTTTGTATATTTGCAAATATATCAAATTATAAGTTATAGAAATATTATTTGTACTAATTAACCCAAAGATAATTGATTTTATTAATAATAGTATTATATTTTAGTTATAATGCAATAATTAACAAAAAGGAATTTTATGGACTTTTTCACAAACCCAAACATTATATTTTATATTTTAGCTTATTTAATTGGCTCTATACCATTTGGTTTACTGCTAGCAAAAAAATATGCGGGAGTAAATATAAATGAATCAGGTAGTAAAAGTATTGGTGCAACCAATGTTTTAAGAGTAGTAAAAGAAACGAATCCAGCTTTAGCAAAAAAACTTGGCATAGCTACTGTTTTTCTAGATGCAATAAAAGGGGCTGGTGTTATATTCGCAGCAATGGCTTATGGCATGAGTCCAGAAACATTATGGGCAATCGCAGTTATAAGTGTTTTAGGACATTGTTATAGTATTTATTTAGGACTTGAAGGAGGTAAAGGAATAGCTACTGGACTTGGTGTATTTTTAATGCTTATTCCTATACCTACGATTATCGGCACATTAGTTTGGGCTTTTTGTGCAAAAATATTAAAGATTTCTTCTATAGCATCTTTATTGGGGCTTATAGGAGTTGTTCTCTCTGCCATTATTTTAAACAATGGATTAAATATCGCATCAAATGCACCTATGTATATAATTACATTTATAATCTTCTATAAACATATACCAAATATCCTAAGACTGATAAAAGGTGAAGAAACTAAAGTTGCTTAAAAAAACTACCATGATGAAAGTATCTATTGATAGCTTAACCTTTAAAACTATCATAGGTATTTTACCTTTTGAAAGAATAACTAAACAAAAAGTAATTTTAGATATCTCTTTTAAATATAAATTTAGCAAAGGTCAAAAAGATTTTGTAGACTATAGTCATATAGCTAATATGGCAAAAATTATTGTAAAAAAAGAAAAGTTTGAATTGATTGAAGATGCACTTATTTATTTGAAAAGAGCATTACAAAAAGAGTTTAATATCTCTGAGCTTAAAGTAAAAATATCCAAACCTAATATTTTAAAAAATTGCACTGTGAATGTTTCTAACTAAATATTATCTAGTTAATAAGTCTAAAAAATCGCTTTTATAAATGAGCATTTCTTTTGTATTTTTATTGTAAATAAATCTTTTATCGCCGTGTTTGACTTTATCTAAAATGATACTTTTTATTTGAGTATCAGTTTTATTATAATTTCGCATAAATACAAAAAACTCTTTTATGTTCATGAACTTCATTTTTATAGCTGGTGTAAAGATTCTAGACTCAGACTTTTCAATATTTTCCTTATGATCTAATCTATAAAGATTTCGCATCTCATTAAATGCACTTTTAAGAAGATCGACTTCACTTTGAAATACACCTAATATTTGCGTTTGATTTTTATCAAGTCTATTTATTTCACTCGTGTACTGTTTTTTCATAAACTTGATTGTTTTTTTCAAAATATAAATTTGTTCATCTTTTGATTTTATTATTTTATCTTCTTGATTTGAATAATAACTATGCTGAGATGAATTTGCTTGTCGTGTTGGTGGTATTGATTTCGAAATACTTTCGTCAATATAAATAAATATTTTTCCATCTTTTTTTATAGATTCAAGTTGCCCTTTTTTAATACGATAGTGAACACCCTGAAGAGATAAGCCTAACAGTTTAGCCGCTTCATTGCTTGAAACTAGTTTTTTCAAAATTATATTTCCTATTTATTATCTTCACTATCAATTGTGATAACTGTATGAACATTTCCTCTTGGATTATAATCAGCTATTATTTTCATCTTCTTAGGTCTTAAATTTTTATTAAGTATATCATAAATTTCATTTGCGCTATTTTCATGGGAAATATGTCTATACATAAAGGAGTTGATATATAACTTGATTGCTTTTAATTCAACAACTTTATCACTAGGAACATATGTTATTTTAATTGTTGCAAAATCAGGATATCCACTTCTTGGACATAAACACATAAATTCTGGTAAATCAATATTGATAGTATAATTTTTTTTATGTTGATTTGGCCAATAATTTTCACTATCACTTATTTCAAATTCTCTAATTTCTTTTTCTCCATACTTCATTCAATATTCCCTTTAGTATCTACTTTTAAGTTCATTATACAAAAAATTATGTTAAATTCTTATAATTACATCACAAGAGGTTTTTAATGGATATTTTGTCAATCATTGTCGCAATATTATTTATATCGTTAGTGCTTAATGTACTATTGAAAAAAATAAATGTATCTCCCATAGTTGGATACATATTTACAGGGATGATAGTATCCCTATTTTTAGATATTATTGATATTAATGAAGGCAATATAGCACATATCGCTGAATTTGGAATAGTATTTTTAATGTTTACTATTGGATTGGAGTTCTCATTAAAACATCTTAAACAAATGAAGAAAGAAGTTTTTGTATTTGGAACTTTACAAGTTATACTAACTACAATTATTTTTACCTATATTGCACAGCTTGGATTTGGACTAGATATGAAAACATCTATTATTATAGGCTCTGCTTTAGCATTATCATCTACAGCAATTGTATTGAAAACATTAAATGAGAGTGGTGATATTCATAGACCTTATGGTAGAAATAGTGTAGGTATTTTAATATTTCAAGATCTTGCTGTTATTCCCATATTATTAATGATTACAATTCTTTCAGATGCTACGGTCTCACTAGAAACAATACTTTTAAATACTTTTTATTCTGCAATTATTGTTGGTATTATATTATTTGTATTAGGGAAGTATCTTACAGAATTATTTCTAGCATATGTTGTTGATACTAAAATTGAAGAATTATTCATCATGGCTATTCTACTTATAGTATTAAGTTCTGCATTAATAGCTAATATTTTTGGTTTTTCATATTCACTTGGTGCATTTATTGCTGGAATGCTAATTGCAGAAACAAAATATAAGTATCAAATTGAAGCAGACCTTGTACCCTTTAGAGATATACTGCTTGGTGTATTTTTTATATCCGTTGGTATGCAGGTTAATTTTACAACGATTATGGATAATTATTTTATTATTATAGGATTAACAGTTACTATTTTAGCCATCAAAGTAGTTATTATTTTTACTATATTGCGTTTTTTTAATACAACAACCAGATCATTTAAAACAGCACTAACATTAGCTCAAGTAGGTGAATTTTCATTTGCAGTATTAGCCTTAGCTAGTGCTAATAATTTATTAGATAATCAACTCAATCAAATTATGATTTCAGTTGTTATTTTATCATTATTATTCACCTCATTGACAATAAGACATGTTAGAACTTTTGTAAAATTATTTCATAAAGAATCTTTAGATGTCGTAGATGAGCCTGTGATCATAAGTGCAGAAACAAAAGACCATATTATCGTATGTGGTTACTCTTTGCTGGGACAAAAAATAGTTAAAAAGTTAAAAGTTTTAGGTATCAATTATGTTGTGATTGAACATGAAAGACAACATGTAAAAGAAGGACAAGATAAAGGAGATATCGTATTCTTTGGAAATGCTGCTTCTAAGACTATGCTAAATTCGCTATATATAAAAAATGCAATTGGGGTAATAATAGCAATCGATAATGATGAAAGAATAAGGTTAATTACTCAAGCGATAAAGAATATAGATTCAAATATACCAGTTACCGTCAAAATAACTCATGAATCACAATTCATTGATTTTGAAGACCTTCATATAGATGCATTTGTACATGAATATGAATTAGTAGCTAGAAGACTTATCGAAAAAGCTACTAAGTGTAAATTAAAATAAAAGGATTTGTTAATGGCAAGTTATAAATATGAACTAGAAGATGATACAGAATTAAAAGAACCAAAGAAATATAAAGTATTATTACTTAACGATGATTTTTCTACAATGGACTTTGTTATAGAAATACTAACAGTAATCTTTAGAAAAACATACGAAGAATCTAAAGCTATTATGCTAAATATCCATACTAATGGAAAAGCAATTTGTGGCATTTATACAAAAGAGATTGCATTAACAAAAGTCTCGCAAGTACAAACAATGTCAAAGAAAGAAAACTTTCCGTTAAAAGCCATTGCAGAAGAGGAATAAATAATGATTCATAAAGACTTACAAAAGGTATTTACACATGCGGTCAATTATGCCAGAGCCAATAATCACGAATATATCACAATTGAACATGTATTTATACAACTTCTTAAATCAGAATCTATTATAAATCTACTCAATCAAATGCAGATGGATGTTGATTTATTATATTTAAAGTTAAAGGAATATATATTAAAAAATACACCAAAATATCCAAAAGAATTAGAAAATGAAGATCCAATTGAAACTGTAACTCTCAGCCATACTATTGAGCAAATGATAGCACATCATTCATTAGCAGGAAAAGCAGAGTCAACTACTGAAGATATGTTTGTATATATCTTAAAAGATGAAAAAGCATACTCTAGTTATTTATTGCAATTACAAGGATTAGAAAGAATTGATATACTTGAAGAGATAAGTCATGGCACATCTTCCAAGAATGAAGAATTTGACGATTCTGAAGAAATAGATGATGTACAATTTGACAAGAAAAAGCAAAAAGAGGAAACTCCCTTAGAGCAAAATAGTCTTGAATTAGTAGAAATTGCACGAGATGGTAAAATCGACCCTGTAATAAATAGAGAAAATGAGATTAGCAGAGTTATCGAAATATTAGCAAGAAGAAAGAAAAACAATCCCATTTTATTAGGGGAAACAGGGGTAGGGAAAACTTCCATTACAGAAGGTTTAGCACTTGCGATTGCAAATAAAAAGGTTCCCCCATTCTTAGAAGATGCGCAAATATATTCTTTGGATATGGGGTCTATGTTAGCAGGTACTAAGTACCGTGGTGACTTTGAGAAGAGACTAAAATCAGTATTAAAAGAGGTTAGCAAAAAGAAAAATGCTATTTTATTTATCGATGAAATTCATACGGTTATAGGTGCAGGTGCCGTTGGTGGTAGTACTATGGATGCTTCGAATATCTTAAAACCAATGTTAAGCAGTGGAAAACTAAGAGTAATAGGGGCTACAACTTATGATGAATACAGAAACGATTTTGGGAAAGATAAAGCTTTCAGCAGAAGATTTGCTAGAGTTGAGGTAGATGAACCTTCAATAGACGATTGTGTAATTATTTTACAGGGATTAAAAGCCAAATATGAAGAATTTCATGGAGTGATATATAGTGATGAAAGTTTAAAATTAGCTGTAGAACTCAGTAAGAAATTTATTACTGATAGATTTTTACCAGATAGTGCAATAGATGTCATCGACGAAGTGGGAGCAACAATAAAACTAGCAAAAAAATCTAAAAAAAATCTAAAAATAACTGCAAAAGATGTTGAAAAAACTATCTCAAGAATAGCTCAAATTCCACATAAAACAGCTACTTCATCTGATTTATCTTTACTCAAAAAACTTGAAACAAATTTACAAAAAAGAGTTTTTGGGCAAGATATGGCAATAACTACGATCGCTAAAGCTATTAAAATAAACCGTGCAGGAATGGGAATACCCAATAAGCCTGTAGGAAGTTTTTTATTCACAGGAAGCACAGGTGTTGGGAAAACAGAAGTAGCAAAAGAATTATCACATGTTATGGGTATCCATTTTGAAAGATTCGATATGAGTGAATATAGTGAAGCACATACAGTAAGCCGTTTAATAGGAGCACCTGCTGGTTATGTTGGACATGAGAAGGGTGGCCTTTTGACAGAAGCTATTAAAAAACATCCTCACACTGTGTTACTACTCGATGAGATAGAAAAAGCACACCCTGATTTAATGAGCTTATTACTTCAAGTCATGGATAATGCAATACTAACAGATAACAATGGAACAAAAGTGAACTTCCAAAATGTCATACTTATTATGACATCAAATCTAGGTGCTACCCAAGCCAATATTATGGGTTTTGCAAAAGATGATGACATAAATGAAGATAAAGCAGTTAAAAAATTCTTTGCCCCAGAATTTAGAAATAGACTTGATGCTACTGTAAAATTCGTATCCTTGTCCTCAGTAATTCTTATAAAGATTGTTTCAAAGTTTATCAAAGATTTAGAAGACAGTTTAATAGATAAAAATATAAAAATATCATTATCGCTAAAAGCAAAAAAAGAACTTGCACGATTAGGCTACGATAAACTTATGGGAGCTCGTCCTTTACAAAGAGTTATAACAGATAAAATAAAAGTACCACTCACAGATGAAATTCTTTTTGGAGAGCTAAAAGATGGGGGAAGTGTAAATATAGACTTTAAAAAAGAGGACTTTACATTTAACTATACAAAAGAGGAAATAATAGAATAGCTTTAGTGTATAACTGAACCTAGATTCCAAATAGGCAACATAATTGCCAATATCAACCATAATACAATAAGAGCAATTATGAAAATAAGTATAGGTTCTATGATAGAGGAAAAGTTTTTTAAACTTTTATGAAATCTTTTTTTATATTGAGTGGCAATACTGCTTAAAATAGATTCATATGCATTTGTATAGTCTGCTGTTTGTAGTAGTTTTATAGTTAAATCATCAAAGATATTACTTTTTTCAAAAGCACCTGAAATAGAAGTCCCATTTGTTATATTACTTAAGATTTGATTCATAGTATCTTTTACATACAAGTTATTTACGATATTTTTACTGTTTAAGATTGCTAGTTGGAATTGAAATTTTGACCTAACAATTATAGATATGGATAAGAATAGCCTATAAAAATAATAATCCTGAATCATTTTGCTTAATATAGGAACTCTTAAAAGAATTATCTCATCAAAGCTGTATCTATATGTCTTAATAAGAAAGGTCACCAAGAGTACGCTCCCTACAATAAACAGAACAATCAATATACTATACTCATTTAAAACATCTCTAATCATTAGTAGAATTCCTGTTGATACAGGGATATCATCTTTTAATAATACAAATATAAAATCAAAATTTGGTAATACATATACAAAAATCATACTTATGGAAAGAAATAAGGATCCTAGTAAAATAGCTGGATACCTCAACACATCTATTAATTTTTCAGTACTATCCATATCCTCATTTAGTATTTCAACTATTGAGTGTACTGACTCTTTTATATTTCCATTTTCAAAACCTAGTTTTAAAAATAAGATTGGAGTTTTACCTAAGTATTTCTCATAAGGCAAAAGTGCTTGATCTAAGGCAATTGAAGAAGATAAA
The DNA here is from genome assembly GCA_963934755.1 of uncultured Arcobacteraceae bacterium. GTDB lineage: Bacteria > Campylobacterota > Campylobacteria > Campylobacterales > Arcobacteraceae > JAIOSF01. The sequence goes on from CAWVZX010000007.1 coordinate 12,619, forward strand.
GATTGTTTACTAATCATAAGAATTTCATATATTATTTTTTCTTGTTTGGATTTTAGTAGTAATTCAATAGACTCATTAAAGCTTAAATGGGCGCTTAGCATAATATCAAGTTGTGAGAAAAATTCAAATATATCTTTTTTGTTATTTTTAAATAAATCAAAATCTAAATTCATTTTACTTACTTCTTTTATGCAAATTACATTAGAAGGGAAAGTCGATAAACTTTTTAAATCAATTATATTATTTGCATCCAAGGTGACCTTTTTTATTTTCTGATTCTCTTGAAATCTTATTTTAAATTTCATTCTTTTTACACTTTACTTAGTATTTCTGCTAATGTTGTCAATTCATTATCCATTAACTCTCTTGCATTATCTCTTAATCTTCTAAAACCTATTTTATTTGCGTACCCTTGAATTTCCAATAAACTTTCCTTGTTGGCTATCATCTTAGATATAGTTTCATCAATTTTTAGTACTTCAGAAACAATTTGTCTATTCTTGTATCCAGTATAATTACACTTTTCACAGCCTTCATGCAGATAATAATTTGATGAAGTATCTTTAACCTTACAATTCACACACAACAAACGAACTAATCTCTGGGATAAAATCATTTTTAATGTAGTAGCCACCAAATATGGTTCTGCTTGTAAGTCCAACAATCGAGTAATGGTCTCTACAGCATTATTAGTATGAAGTGTGGCAATGACTAAATGTCCAGTTAAAGATGCTTGTAATGCTATTTGTAATGATTCTGTATCTCTTATTTCTCCAATTAGCAAAATATCTGGATCTTGTCTTAATATGTTTTTTAAAACAGTTTGATAATTTAAATTTATAGCATTGTTAACATTTACCTGCATAATACCATCAAGTTTATATTCAACAGGATCTTCTATAGTGATAATCTTTTTATTTTTACTATTTAAACTACTTAGCATAGAATATAAAGTTGTAGTTTTCCCACTTCCCGTAGGTCCAGTTACGAGAATAAGTCCTTGCGTTAATTGAATACTCTCTTTTATAATCTTCAAGGTATTATTATCTAAACCAATCAAATTTATATCTTTTTGGATATTGTCATTATCTAATATTCTTAATACAATAGATTCGCCATACACTGTTGGCATTGTAGAAATTCTAATATCATATTTCTTGTGATTTATTTCTCTTGTAAATCTACCGTTTAATGGCATTCTTTTTTGTGAGATATCTAAATTCCCAAAATACTTAATAATAGAGCTTACCAAAGAGAATAGTTTTATATCAAAACGAAATATTTGATTTAATTCACCATCTATTCGTACTCGTATAACGATGCTATTATCTAGAGCTTCAAAATGTATATCACTCACATTTTTTGAAATGCAAAAAACTAATAAATCATCTATAAAATTTATAATATATGAGTTTTCATTATCTTCATGGATATTTGACAAAGCATTATTGGCGAGTTTATATAATAATTTTTTTAAGGAAAGATATTGTAACTCAGCTTGTATATATTTTTCATCTACTCTCATTAATTTTACTGGTTTTTTAAATATTCTTATTAATTCATCAATGTTTGGCTCTTTAGCACCTATAGCTATCATTATGCATAATTCTTGCCTTTTTATTGGTACAATTAACTTTTCATTTAAAACAATATTGTCAATTCCATACGACAATGAATAATCAATATTGTAATCAAGGAGTACATTACTCATAATCAACCTTTTTACTAATTATTCCTTTTGTTACATTATCTAATAACATAACATTTTCTTTATTAATTTTTACAATTTTGTACTTTGTTACCGTATCATTTTCTTTGTACCATTGTCCACTTATTAATACTTCTTTGCCAATAATAGCACTAACCTTTATATCTTCATAAACTTTCTTTTTCTTTTTTGCTTCTTTATTAAAGGGCTTGTAAATCTTAGTATAAACTACTTGTTTACTTTTATCATTAAAGATATATCTTATATCTAAAACAACAGTTACAGATATTACATTACTCTCTTTTTTGATTTCGAATTCTTTTATAATAAATTTATTTTGAAATTCTTTTAAAGTATTTACAATACTATTAAAACTTCCTTCAAATTTTAGTTCGATACTTTTTTTTAAAATTTGTGTATTTATTAAAGAGATATCAAATTCATCATTTAATCTGCCTATATATTGTAATAATTCCATATGCTTCATACTATTGAAATTTACTTGAGTGCTTCTTCCATTCTTTATTATTACTTGTTTATGAGTTAAGTCTATTCCTGCTTTAGCAAGAAGAGTTTCATAAAATATGAAAACAAGAGCATATGTCATGAGAATAATTAAATACATTTCAATCTTTTGGATTCCAGATAAAGACTCAAAATATTTTTTAAATTTCAATTATTACCTCCATGCTGTGCAATAACCTATCTTTGTCATATTTAATAGATTTGATTATTATATCTTTCTTGTAAGTTAGTGCAAAATTGATTAGCTTTGACTTATCACTATTATATAAACTAATTTTTATCTTTTTATTAATAAATGATATTTGATTGATATGAATATTATATCTGCTCATATGCTTCAATATATCAAGTGTTGTATCTAATGGTTTAGTATGATTAATGAATGTTTGTTCTTTTATTGTATTTGGGGATACCGTTTTAATGATATTATTAGAATGATAAAAGATAAAAAGAGAAAGAATAAAGAGTATAAAGCTAACTATCAAGAAAATGATAAATGCTGTAAATGATTTCTTCTTAAATAATGGGTACTCTATACATTTTATTAAATTACTATCAGATTTTTTTAGATTTGTAATTTCTTCGTCATTCACATAAATAAGTTTATATTCTTGAATCTTGTAAATTTGCTCTAAATATATAATTATATCATCCGTAGAAGTATCTGAAATTTTTTTTAGTATCATTGGCTGATTATTTTTACTTACAAAAAAATACTTATTTGTAATATATACTAAAACTAAATCTTTTACTATATCAATTTCATTTAGTAACAAAAAAGGCTCTAATATAATCTCACCTAATGACTTTTCATATAAAATAATTTCATAAGTAGATGAGCTTGAAAGGTAGTAAAAATAAAAATAACTATTTTTTGAAAAAGTCACTTCGCTATTAAAAATAGTAGTTCTTATAAATTTGAGTAGATTTCTTTTTTCGATTTTTTCTGTCACCTTGATACTTAAAGTAGATATATTTTCAATATCAAGGATTTTCATTTTAAAAAGTAACCTTTTTAGTCAAAGTTATATCCCATCTCTTTGAGTGTACTTTTATTTTTAGTCCAGCCTTTTTTCACTGAAACAAAAAGTTCTAAATAAACTTTTTTCTGAGTAAGTCTTTCTATTTTTTTTCTAGCACTATACCCTATTCTTTTAATAGCAACAGCACCTTTACCTATGATCATACCTTTTTGAGTTGATTTTTCCACAACAATAGTGGCTTTTATCACATCAATATTATCTTTTTCTTCAACTCTATCAATCACAACATCTGCTTCATAAGGAATTTCATCACTGATATTATCGAAAATAGCCTCTCTAATAAATTCTCTATATATTTCTCTTAGATGTGAAGTGGTCATAATCTCTGTATCAAATAAAGGTGGAGATTCTGGAAGATGCTTGACTATAGCATCTAAAATAGTAGATATTTTGGAACCTTTTTTAATAGATACAGGAATAAGTGATTCATACTTATCATCATGAATTTTATAGGCTTCAATTGTATCAAAAAGTTCTTCTTCTGTTACAAAATCTGTTTTTGTTAAAAGTAAAATATGTTTTGTGTTTTTTGTATTTTTTATTAAAAAATCTTCATAATGTTTCACTTTGTCAGTTACGGGCGCTAGATAAAGAATAAGGTCACAATCCCCTATGGCTTTTAGTGCTTCTTCTAGCATAAATTGATTGATGAGTTTTTCATTTTCATGGATACCTGGAGTATCTATAAAAACTATTTGATCATCTCCTCTCATAACTATGACATTTGATCTTTTTCTTGTAGCATTAGCCTTATGTGAAACCATTGTTATTTTTTCACCAACCAACCAATTTAGCAAAGAGCTTTTTCCTGCATTTGGTCTACCTACTGTTGCTACGAAGCCACATTTTGTATTTGACAAATTTTTTCCTTTAAATACTTTAAAATATGTATTAGTATACAATACTTTTAATGAAAGATAAACTATTTAAAAAACCAATAAAAAAACAATTTGAATTTGACGAAGATGTAGCATCAGTTTTTGATGATATGTTATCTAGATCGGTTCCTCATTATCAAGAAATGTTAAACCTTACAACATCTTTTGCATTAAAATACACAAGAAAAAATAGTACTATTTATGATTTAGGTTGCTCTACTGCAAGTACTCTCATTAATATTGCCCAAAATTCAAATGAAAGCTTAAATCTTATAGGTATAGATACTTCTACTGCCATGTTAAAAAGAGCGCAACAAAAATCTAAAGCATATGGTATAGATATTGATTTTATAGAAGATGATGTTTTTAATATAAAGTTTGAACCTTCAAATGTAGTCATTTCAAATTATACACTACAATTCATAAGACCCCTACAAAGAGAAAAACTCATAAAAAAGATTTATGACTCACTAGAAGTTGGTTCTATTTTTATTTTTAGTGAAAAAATCATCACTGACAATAAAATATTAAATAAGCAATTTATCGATGAATATTATAGTTTTAAAAAAACTCAAGGGTACAGTGAGTTCGAAATATCTCAAAAAAGAGAAGCTTTAGAAAATGTACTCATTCCCTATAGTTATGAAGAAAATAAAAAGATGATACTAGATGCAGGATTTTTACATTTTGATTGTATTTTCAAATGGGTAAATTTTGCAACTTTTATAGCTATAAAATAGATATTTAAAGCTTACTTCATATTTAAAGCAACAGTATTCGCACTACTCCAAGCCCAGTGGAGATTATAACCACCACAGTCACCATCTATATCCAAGACTTCCCCTATAAAATATAAACCTTTTTGGTATTTGGATTCCATAGTTTCAAAATTTATTTCACTTAAATCTATACCACCAGCACAAACTTCACAGCTTTCAAAACCTTTTGTATCTGTAATATTAAACTCTAAGTTTTTAATTGTTTTTACAATATTTTGAACATCATTTTGGGATAAAAATTTAGCATACTTCACATGACCTGGTATATTTGCATTGAGCAATATAAATCTTGCAAGTTTTTTATTCATAATACCATCTAACCAAAGACTTATTTCTTTTTCTTTTAAATTTTCTATTCTCTTTTGTAATAGTATCAATAACGCTTCGTGAGTAAAATCAGGCATAGTATCTACAACAATTTTAACATTTTTTTCTGATTGTAATTGCTTAGATACTTTTCTACTGATAGCTAATATTAAAGAGCCAGACACCCCATATTTTGTAAATAAGAAGTCTCCTCTTTTACCATCAATGACCGCATCTATTTTTACACCACTTGCAACATCTAAATGTTTATTACTGCTAATGAGCTGAACTAAGGAAGCAACTGGTTTGATGATTTTATGATTGAATTGTTTTGCAAATTGGTAGCCACTTTCATTACCCCCAAGTTTTGGCATTGCCATACTACCTGTCGCTATAATAATTTTATCAAAGGATAGCTTATCATTTAAAATGAATTTATTATTTATAAATTTAACACTAGATATTTCACTCTCTAATTCAATAGCAACACCATTCTTTTGTGCTTCATACTCCAATATATCTACTATTGTTGAAGAGGTTAAAGACAGGGGATAGGCTCTTCCACTAGGAGCAATTTTAAATTCTATTCCCATTTTATTAAAAAACTCTTTACAATAAGAATAGCTAAAATTTGATATGTTATTTTTGATTAATTGAATATTAGAATTAGAATAAAAATTTGATAAAGAAATATTTTCATTTGTAACATTACATCTACCATTTCCAGTAGCTAATAACTTTTTCCCTACCTTATTACTTTTTTCAAATACAGTTATATCAAAACCTTTTGAACTTAATAATATCGAAGAAAATAATCCTGAAGCACCTGCTCCAATAATGGCAATCCTTGGTTGATGGCTCATATAAGCTATTTTATTGTAAAGGTTGTAGTAAATTCTTCTTTGTTATCAATAACTTTAAAAGTCCAAATTCCCTTTGTTCTTCCCTGTACATAACGATAATCATATATAGAAGCATGAGAAGCAGGAATTATCATATCCCTTGTTCTTGAAATCAAACCGTCTGGTTCAATCCAGTGAACTGTAATGTGTTTTTCTAAAGATATTCTCTCATGAGAATATCTACAAATAATTGAGTTTTTGTCTTCAAGTATTAAACAAGCTACTTTTTTTTCATCTGCTTGTAAAAAAGTTAAAAATACTGTACATAAGAACAGAATATATTTTAGATTCATGACTTTTCCTTACTCTTTATTTAATTGTATCAATAAAAAACTAACATATTTATTAAATCCAAATGTTATCAATTAAACGTGTTGTTCCAATTTTAACTGCAAGTAAAATTATACTATTTTTATTTTCCACATATTCTATAGAATGGAACTTTTGGTTTACTATACTTACATATTCTATTTCTATTTCTTCACATTTCAACTCATTTCGCATTTTTTCAATTATACTTGCCGCTTGTAATTCATTATTTAGAATACATTTCGTGGCTGTTTTAAGCGATTGTGAAATTTTCAATGCTTGAACTCTTTCTTTTTTTGATAAATAAACATTCCTACTACTATATGCCAATCCATCTGATTCTCTGATAATTTCACAAGAAATAATATTAACTTCTAAATACAGATTTTCTACCATTTGTTTTATTAAAGTCAATTGCTGTGCATCTTTTTTACCCAAATATGCATTTGTTGGTTTTATAATGTTAAAAAGTTTTAATACTATTTGTAATACACCATCAAAATGTCCTGGTCTCTTTTCCCCTTCGAGAATGTAACTACAAAGTCGAGGTGCTTTAACTAAAACTTCATCTATGTTATAAATTGTTTTTATATCTGGCATAAAAAGATAATCTACACCATAAAGACTGCAAATGTACTTATCTGATTCATCTTTACGCGGATATTGATCTAAGTCTTCACCTTCTAAAAATTGAGTAGGATTGACAAAAATCGATACCACAACAATATCATTTTGCTTCTTTGCTCTTTCAATTAATGAAATATGCCCATCATGTAATGAGCCCATTGTTGGAACAAAACCAATATTACAACTCTTATTTTGTAATTCAGCTTTTACTTCTAGTATACTATTTATTATCTTCATCATAAGCCTTACTAATATAATTGTACAATATAATTGCTAACAAAACAAAAAATCTTGACTTTAATTCTTTTTTTATGCATGAAATGAATAACTTAAATTTAATGCTCATTAGGATATAATTGCACTTATTTTAAGCATAAGGATTAATATGACATCAACATTATTAATAGTACAATTTATTTTAGCAATTTTAATCACAATTGCAATTCTTTTACAAAAAAGTTCAAGTATGGGTCTTGGAGCATACAGTGGGAGCAACGAGTCAATGTTTGGAGCAAAAGGTCCAGCTAGTTTTTTAACAAAAATTACATTTGGATTAGGAATATTAATAGTACTCAATACATTATATCTAGGATATTTATACAATGAAGAAACTTCAAGAAGTGTTATTGATAATGTAGAAATAAATTCTATGATTCCAAATGCACCTATTTCAAATACCCCTGGTGCAGTACCTGCAGCTACTGCACCTCCTGCACCTTCTAAACAATAAGTAACAGAAATGAAATATTTATTTCTATTACTAATTTCAACATCATATATATTTGCAAATGCTCATATATTTGTCTATCATAGGTTTGCGGACGATAGATATCCAAGTGCAAATACAAGTATTAAAGAGCTCACAAAACAATTTGATTATTTTAAAGATAACAACTATGAAGTAGTACCTCTTTCCCAAATGTTGACTAAATT
>CAWVZX010000008.1:0-18812 GCA_963934755.1 uncultured Arcobacteraceae bacterium
GTATTATTGATTCAAATGATAAAATAGGTGCTAAAATAAAGATAAGTGGTGGTGCAAAATGTAACATCACAAATAAATTTATGAGTACAGATAATTTTCTAGGGAATAAAGAATTTGTACAAAAAAATTTAGATCAATTTGATGAAAAAGATTTACTTAATTTTCTAAATGAAAATGGTGTATATCCTAAAATAAATCCTAAAATCGTTAAAGGTACTTATTTCTGCAATAGCAGTAGCGAAGTTATTACTATGTTTGAAAAGCTTATTAGTCATTGCAAGATTAGATTGAATACTAAAGTTTTAGATGTACAATATGATAAAGACTTTACCATTTTTACAGATAAAGGTGAAATATCAGGAAGTAAACTAATCGTTGCAAGTGGTGGATTGTCTTATGCTAGTATAGGTGCTAGTGATATTGGTTTTAATATTGCTGAGAAATTTGGACATACTATAAATAAACTTGACCCTGCACTTGTAGGATTTACAGTTCAAAAAGAACAATTTTGGTTTAAGGAACTAAGTGGCTTGTCTATAGATGTTAAGATCAAGGTTCTAAATAAAACCGTTGAAGGTAAAATGCTTTTTACTCACAAAGGATGTAGCGGACCTGCTATTTTAACTACTTCTCTTTATTGGAAAAAAGGTAATATTTCTATAGATTTTCTTCCAAATGAAGATAGTTATTTACCTAAAAGATTTAAACAGCAAATTAAGGATTTAGATATAGATTTACACAATTATATTATGTCTCCTGCTGGGAATTTTGGATATACAAAAGCAGAAGTAACAAAAGGAGGAATAGAAATAGAAGAAGTAAAAGATAATTTCGAAAGTAAATTACATAAAAATCTTTATTTCATAGGTGAAGTTCTTGATATAACAGGAGAATTGGGTGGATATAACTTTCAGTGGGCCTTCGCTAGTGCTTACTGTGTTAATAACTAAATTCAAGAGGATGATAAAATAAAAATAGCATTTATAGGTGACATAGTTGGTCGCCCTGGAAGAAAAATTATAAAAGAGAATCTTCAAAATTTAAGAGATAATTATCTTATTGATTTTGTGATAGCAAATGGAGAAAATGCTAGTCATGGTTTTGGTATGACTATAAAGAATGCTAATGAACTTTTTAATTGTGGTATAGATTTAATAACAGGTGGAAATCATTCTTGGGATAAGAAAAAAGATATGATTACTTTACTTGAATCAAAACCTGTGTTAAGACCAGATAATTATCCTGAAGGGGTTCCCGGAACTGGTGTAAAGGTTACAGAAGTTGACGGATTAAAATTAGCTGTTATAAATCTCATGGGGTTTTACACAATGCCTCAAGTTTTAAATCCATTTACACATATTTTAAAATTAGTGGAGAAGTTAGAAAAAGAGAATGTAAAACATATTTTTATAGATTTTCATGCTGAAGTCACTGCAGAAAAAAGAATATTGATGCAGTTGTTAAAAGGAAGAGTTAGTGCAATTTGTGGAACACATACTCATGTTGGAACTGATGATCAAGAGATTACAGATGGGACATATTATGTAACAGATGTAGGGATGACAGGATGTAGAGATAATGTGATAGGAATGGAAAGTGATATTCCTATTCAAAAAGCACTAACAGGATTAGGCGGTCATTTTAATGTACCCAATAATTGTAAATCTATTATGCAAATTGTGATAATAGAAATAGATGATGATGGCAAATCAACAAATGGTTTTAAATTAAAATTATATGATGACAAAGACCCTGTGAAATCAGAATCTATAATTAACTAAATATTATAAATATAAGTATAATTAAGATAAAATTATAAATAGTTCAACTTGAATGAAGTGAACTTTTAAGGTAATAAATTGGCAGAAGAAAATAGAGATAATCAAGAAGAAATTGTAAAAATGTTTAATGATATTGCTAAAACATATGATTTAGCAAATAGAATCTTAAGTATAGGTATAGATAAAACATGGAGAAATAAAGCTTGTAATATGGCTTATAATCTGTATAATCAATCAAAGTTAACAAAGATTGTTGATGTTGCATGTGGAACTGGTGATATGATGATTGACTGGGAAAATGTTGCAAATAATAATGGAATAGATATTAATGACATAGTAGGTGTTGATCCAAGTGTTGGAATGATGGAAGTTGGTAAAATAAAAATACCACATAGAACTTTTATTGAAGCAGGTGCAGAAAAAATGCCTATCGATGATGAAAGTGTCGATATTATTTCTATAGCTTATGGTATAAGAAATGTTGTTAAAAGAAAAGAGGGCTTAGCTGAATTTTCAAGAGTTCTTAAGAAAAATGGCTTATGTGTTATTCTTGAATTTACTAAAAATGATAACAATAATTATTCATCTAAACTAACAAAGTTTTACATGAATAATATAATGCCTCTTATTGGTGGACTTATCTCTAAAAATAAAGATGCATATACTTATTTACCAGAGTCAATTGAAGCTTTTATTACAAGCAAACAAATGTGTGAAGAGTTAAAAGAAGTTGGATTGGAACCAATATTTGTAAAAGGTTATTCTCTTGATATGAGTACAACTTTTATTGCTAGAAAGATATAATTATATTGAACTCTCCTATTAGTGTAAGTACTTTAAATGAACAAATAAAGGGTATTTTAGAAACAACATTTTCTACAACTTATGTAGAAGGGGAAGTTTCTAATTTAACCTATCATAACTCTGGACATATTTATTTTAGTATTAAAGATAATAAATCTACAATCTCATGTGTCATGTTTAAGGGAAACGCTCAATATTTAAAATTTCGTTTAGAAGTTGGTATAAAAATTGTAATAAGTGGTAACTTAACTGTCTATACACCTCGCGGTAATTATCAATTATTATGTCAAAAAATAGAACCAAGTGGAGTAGGTGCATTATCCTTAGCATATGAACAACTTAAAAATAAACTTCAAATCAAGGGTTATTTTGATAAATCAATTAAAAAAATATTACCCCTTTACCCTAAAAATATATATGTTATCACTTCAAATACGGGTGCTGCTATTGAAGATATGAAAAAAATATTAAATATCAGATATCCATTGGCTTCAATGATTTTACTTCCGACATTGGTACAGGGAGTAGGTTCAAAAGAGGATATTGTTAGAAATATTAAGATTGCTGATTGTTTGGCTAGTACTGAATTAAATGGTTCAATATTAATTGTAGGCCGTGGTGGTGGAAGTACAGAAGATTTATGGTCATTTAATGAAGAGATTGTATGCGATGCAATTCATGAAGCAAATATAACAATTATAAGTGCAGTTGGTCATGAAAATGATTTTGTGATATCCGATTTTGTTGCTGATATGAGAGCTAGTACACCTTCTAATGCCATAGAAATATCAACTCCTAGTATTAATGATTTAAGACAATTTACAGACTCATTAATAGATAATTTTAGTCAAAAGTATAAAACTATTTTATTTCAAAAAGAACAAAACTTAAAATATTTGGAAAATAGTTTTGAACAACAATCTTTTACGAAAAGGTTTGAATTTATAGAATCAAAGATTATCAGTTTGAAACAACAATTTGGAAATTCTTTTAAACAGATATTAAAAATAAAAACTGATAATTTACAATTTATTCAAAATAGTTTTATTTTAAATCATCCTAAAAATAAAGATAAAAAAGGTTTCGTTCAATTAACATCAAATAATAAAATTATTAATTTAGATGAGATAAATGAAAATGATATGATTACAATTCAAAATTCAAAAATAACCGCTAATTGTAAAGTTATTTCAATGAATAAAATAGATGAAATATAATGTAATAGTTTATCTCTTGAAACTATTTATTATACTAGCCCAATATGTCAAGACAACTATTTATAAAATTTTTGAAATTAAAAAAGGGACTTGAAAAGTCCCTTTTTATGAAAGTTAATAATAAGTTACTTAACTTTTTCTAGATAATCACCTGTTTTAGTGTCACATTTTATTATATCACCTTCAACTAAATGAAAAGGTATCTGTACAACAGCTCCACACTCAAGAGTGGCTGGTTTTTTTCCACCTTGAGAATCACCTTTAAAGTTAGGAGGTGTTTCTATGATTTTCATTTCTACTGTAGCTGGTGCTTCAACAGTAATTGCTTCACCCTTGAAAAACATCATATCTACATTCATTCCATCAGTGATCCATTTTTCTGTATCACCAACTTGATCATATGTTAAACCAATTTGATCATAAGTAGCTGTATCCATAAATTGTAATAATTCACCATCATCATATAAGAATTGCATAGTTCTTTGTTGCAAATCAGGAGTTGCAAACTTATCCCCAGCATGAAATGTTTTTTCTATTGTTTTAGCATTTAAATAGTTCTTAATTTTACATCTAACAAAAGCAGCACCTTTACCAGGTTTAACATGTGCATAATCTATTATTTTGTATGGAGTCCCATCAACTTCAATTTTTAAACCTTTTTTTAAATCACTCATTCCTAAAGCCATAATAAATCCTTATATTTGAGCATAAGAAACTGATTTTGCAGCTGCTATATTTGCTAGTTTTTCTAAAGTAGTAGATGTTACATCTTCATCAACAATGATTACAGCTAATGCACCATCCTTACTTCTACCAAGTCTAAAATCAGATATATTGATACCTTCTTCAGCTAAAATCGTCCCAACATTACCGATTACACCAGGTACATCAGAATTAGATAATAAAATCATTTTTCCTGTTGGTTCAATATCTATCATGAAATCATTTACAGTGATAATTCTTTGAACATCTTCTTCAAAGATTGTACCACTAGTAGAATTAACACCATTTTTAGTAGTAATTCTTACACTCACTTGATTTTTATATGCACTAGTATTTGTATGAATTGATGATTCTACTTTAATTGCTTTTTCATTTGCTACAAAAGTTGCATTTACATAATTTATTTTATCACTGCTTAATGACTGAGTTAAAGCACCAACAATAGCAAAGGTTTCTAAACTATCTAAATAATCAGATATTTTACCTTCTGCCCCAATTTTAATCGATTTAATTTCACTCTTATCCATCTGCGCAATTAAAAAAGCCATTTTTTGTGTTAATTCTAAATAAGGTTTAACAAATGATGGAATTTTACTTTCATCAATAGGTAAGTTTAAGGCATGTGGATAAGCAATACCACGAGCAGATTTAATAGCATTATTTGCAGCTTGCGTTGAAATTTTGTATTGAGATTCAACAGTATTTGCACCTAAATGAGCTGTCACGATTATATTATTTAAATCTAAAAGAGGGTTATTTAATGCTGGCTCTTTATTGAATACATCTATACCAGCCATAGCAATTTTACCACTTTTTAAGTTATTAAATAAGGCTTCTTCATTATATAATCCACCCCTTGCACAGTTGATAAGGATTACTCCATCTTTCATCTTTGCTATTTGCTTTTCATTAATCATATCTAGTGTTTCATGGTTTTTTGGTGTATGAATTGTAATAATATCACACGCTAAAATATCATCAAAATTAGATGTATATGATACACCTAAATCACTTGCTTTAGTTGATGAGATGTATGGATCATATGTAAGAACATCCATCTCAAAACTTTTACATCTAATTGCTACCCTATGTCCAATATTACCAAATCCAATAATACCTATTTTCTTACCATAAAGTTCTTGACCATACCAGTCTTCTCTTTTCCAGATTCGCAGATCTTTTAATTGAGAATGAGCATAAGGCATTTTTCTCATACAAGAAAGTAAGTGTGTCATAGTTAATTCTGTTGCTGCTATAGTGTTCGCTGTAGGAACATTCATTGCGATGATACCTCTTTTACTACAAGCATCAATATCTACATTATCGACACCAACACCTGCACGAACAACTGCTTTAAGGTTGATTGCTGCATTTAAAAATTTTTCATCAATATCTGTTGAACTTCTTGTGATGCATACATCTGCATCTTTGATTACATCTAAAAGGGCAGTTTTATCTATGTCCGCTGCATAAACATAATTTATATCATTTGTATTTTTTAATATCGCTAATCCACTCTCATGAATGTGGTCACAAACTACTACTGTAGGTTTAGTCATTATTTTCTCCATTTTAACAGTTAAAGTATTATTACTTTAACTGTCCTGCTAGTGCATCACCAAGTGTCATTGTTGAAGTGTCATTAACTGATTTTAAGATATCTCTATCCTTTTGTGTAGCCAATCTTCTTACTGATAATCTAACTCTATTTTTTTGTTTATCAATATTAACAACAACTGCTTCGATTTCATCACCAATTTTAATTTCTTCTTCACCATCTTCAGGTTGCATTAAATCTTCTTTTCGGATAAGTCCATCAAGGTTATTTTCAAGTTTAACGAAAATACCAAAATCTTTAATATCTTTTACTGTTGATTTGATAATATTACCATTTTTATGTTCTTTTTCAAATTTTTGTGCTGGCGAATCTTCTAGTGCTCTAACACTTAAGGAAATATTTTCTTTTTCAGTATCAATTTTGATAATTTTAACTTCTATTTCATCACCTTTTTTGTAAAAATCTTTACATTTAGTAGTTGAATCCCAAGTTGCTTCTTCATTATGTAAAAGACCATCAACGCTACCTAAGTTTATAAATGCACCAAAATCTGTTAATGTTGCTACCATACCTGTAATAAGATCTCCAGCTTTATTTTCTTTGACAAATGTTTGGAATGGTTTTGGCTGTAATGATTTTAAACTTACTCTTAATCTTCTTTTATCACAATCTAAATCAATAACTTCAACATTGATTTCTTGACCAATTTCTAAGTGATCTTTAGGGTTTTTAACATTTTTACTATGACTAATTTCTGAAATATGTAACAAACCTTCGATGTCATTTCCTAGATCAACAAATGCTCCATATGATTCAAAGTTAGAAACAGTTACTGTAATTGTATCACCAGTTTCTAATGCATCTCTCATTTCTTCCCATGGATTTGCTAATGCTTCTTTAATTGATAAAGATAAGTGACCTTTTTCTTTATCATAAGATTTCATTATTGCAACTACTTCATCACCTTCTTTATAATATGCCGAAGGATTAACTGGACCTTTGTATGAAATTTCATTGTAGTTTACTAAACCGTCAATTCCACCTAAATCAACAAACATTCCGTAGCTAGTAATTTTCTTCACAATACCAGTTTTAGGTTCGTTATTTTCCATTAATTCAGCTATTTTTTCTTCTTTATGTTTTTGTGCTTCTTCGATAAGTTTTCTTCTTGAGATAACAATACTAGATGTTTCAGGTTTTGCTTTAATTGCAGCCGCTTTAATTCTTTTACCAACTGCACCAGTTGCTTTTAAAAACCCTTGAGCCATTGGCATAAAGTATTCCATTCCTTCATCATCTTGAACAATGAATCCTGCTCTTGGTTTTA
This sequence comes from uncultured Arcobacteraceae bacterium, assembly GCA_963934755.1. Taxonomy (GTDB): domain Bacteria; phylum Campylobacterota; class Campylobacteria; order Campylobacterales; family Arcobacteraceae; genus JAIOSF01. Next base: position 7,411 of record CAWVZX010000008.1, read on the forward strand.
CAGATGTCACAACACCCTCAATGATTATATTTTCTGGGTCTGCACCATTTAAAGCAAAAAATTCGTCGAACTTAGCTTTTTGTAAAACTTTTTTGTATGATAACGATAAATTTTCGCCTCTTGTTCCCAAGATCATAACAGTGATTTTATCGCCTATTGAATATTTAAGAGCACCGTCAATATTTGTTATCTCACTTAAAGGAATTCTACCTTCTTTACCTGCTATACTCACTACAAAGTTCTCATCATTAATAAATACTATTTCACCTTCAGTAACTGAGTTTGTTTCAGTGTTCTTTTCGCTTTCCTCCAACATTGCTGCGAAGTCTTCACCCTCTATTTCAAAATCTTCAAATTTCATTTGCTTGCCTACCCTTTTGTTTTTTATGCTTATATCATATCTAAATTTGACTTAATTTTTTATAGCTATATTTTTTCTATTTTTTCTATAACTTTTTGAATGACCCAATCAGGTGTAGATGCTCCAGCAGTTACGCCACAAATATTTTTATTTATAAACCAATTATCTTTTAATTCTTTTTCATCTTCAATTAAATAACTTACACAGTTTTCCTTTGAGATACTAAGTAATTGTTTTGTATTCGATGAATTTTTACCACCTATTATTATCATGATATCAACAGAAATAGATAATTCTCTAGCAGCTGCTTGATTTTCAAATGTCGCACCGCAAATTGTATTAAAAACTCTTACTTCTTTGTATTTTATGATTAAATGATTTACAATATCTAAGTATTTTTCTTTTTGCTTTGTAGTTTGAGCAATTGTTGCAATTTTTTCATATTTCACTGTTAAGTTTTCTAAAGCTGATAAATTAGGTACAACATGGACATCATCTCCATAACTTTTTACACCTTGAACTTCTGGATGTTCTTCATCTCCAAAGATTACGATACTGTATTTTTCTTCGGACATTTTTTTTACAATTTGTTGTGGAGTTGTTACAAATGGGCAAGTTGCATTTATAACTTTTGTATTATTTTCTTTTAATCTTTGTAAATCATTTTTTGGTATACCATGAGTTCGTATAATGACTATATCATTCTGCTTGGCTTCATCGATAGTTGAATATAATTGGACATTAAAATCATTTTTTAATCTATCTATTTCTTTTTGATTATGAATTAAAGGACCCATTGTTGCTGCATTTTTATGTTCTTCAGCAATTTTTATAGCTCTTTTAACTCCAAAGCAAAACCCATAATGTGAGGCTACTTTTACTTCCACTTTTTATCCTTTTAATGATTCCAATATTTCTATAAAATTTGGAAAAGATGTTTCAATACATTGTGTATCTTCTATATTCATACCACATACAAGACCTGCGATGGCAAAACTCATGGCAATTCGGTGATCACCATGAGAATTTATAGTTGCCTTATTTAAAACACTATTGCCATCTATTTCATAGCCATCTTCAAATTCTGTATACGATACACCACATAGTTTTAGACTATTTACCACAGCACTAATTCTATCGCTTTCTTTTACTCTTAATTCTTTTGCATTTTTGATTATACTCTTACCATTTGCAATTGACATAGCTATACTTAAAGCTGGTAACTCATCTATAAGCCATGCGATATTTGAATCAACTGTTACCCCAATTAATTTATTGTACTCTACAACTATATCACCAATTGGTTCATAGAGATTTTCTTTTTTTACATAAGTTACTTTTGTACCCATCTTTTCTAATATCTTATATGCTTCGATTCGGGTAGGGTTTAATGTAACATTTTTTAGTGTTACTTTTGATTTAGGAGTAATAGCAGCAGCAACAGCAAAGAAAAATGCTGATGAAGGATCACTTGGCACTGTGATATTTAATGGTTTTAATTTTGATTTTAAGGGTTTGATTTCTATCCAACCATCTTTGTTTGTAATGATTGATGCACCCATACCATTTAACATTCTCTCCGTATGATCTCTGCTTAATAAATCTTCTTTGTAATAAGACGTTTCATCACTTTGAATTGCTGCAAGAATGAGAGCAGATTTAACTTGGGCTGAATCAATTGAACTGTGATATTTAAAAGAGGTTAATTTCCCACCACGTATATGTAAAGGAGCTTTATTGGCATTTTCTCTTCCATCAATTTTAGCACCAATACCCCTTAATGGATCAGTTACTCGTTTCATAGGACGACTTCTTAGATATTTATCGCCAGTTAAGATAAAACTACCCTCAATACCAGCTAAAAGACCAGAATAGAGTCTCATTCCTGTGCCAGAATTTCCACAGTCTAATATATCATCGGGTTCTCTTAATGTCTTAGGAGGAATAATTTTGATGATACTTCCATCATCTTTAATTGTAGCTCCTAAAGTTTGAGCTATTTTCAAAGAATCCATAGTATCTTCTCCTCGAAGATAGTTTTTGATTGTTGAGGGCTGATCGCTCATTAAACTAAAAATAGCACATCTATGTGATATAGATTTATCACTAGCAATATTATCAATGACAATCTCAAAGGAATGCTGTAGTGGTGTTATGTTTAGTTCTTCCATTATCTTAAACCTATTTGTAAATCTTTTTCTAATTTATCTCGAACTCTATCCATAATATCATTTATATCACTTTCTTCAAAAGTTTTAGTTTCTGATTGTAAGACAAACTTTATAGTTAAACTTTCATTTTCACCAAGTTTATCATCGTTGTATATATCTACAAGATTAAACTGTTTAATTTCTCTAATATTTAAAGCATTTATAGATTTTTTTATATCTTTATACTCTAAACTTTTTGCTGCAATTATACTTAAATCTCTTTTTGAAGCTTGAAATTTTGAAATATTTGTTGCAATAACTGTTGTATCATTTAAAGAATTAAAGTTTATTTCTGCAATGTATGTATCATTTGATATATCGAAATCTTTTGCAATATTAGGATGTATTTTATAAACATAACCAATATTTTTTCGATTTTGTATGATTGAAGCACATTGATATGGATGAATAAAATCATTTTTAATCTTTTTTAGTACTTCCAATTCAAATTCACCAATAATACCAGAAAGTTTTTGACAAAATGAGAATAAATCAATATTTCTGGGTTTTGCCTTATTAGAAATTGATTCAGCTTCAATTTCTCCACTAAATATAAATCCTAAAGTTTGAGTCTCTTCTCTATTTTTATCAAAAATTGTACCTATCTCAAATAGTCCAACTGATTTATAACCTTGTTTAACATTCTGAGAAAGAGCCTGAACAAAATTTAGTGCGATAGTTGTTCTAAATGTGTTTAATTCATACACGATAGGATTTAAGATATCTTTTTTTTTAATAACTGTTGGAAAATTATATTTTTCAAGTAATGCTTTATTTGTAAAAACATAAGTTAATGTTTCAAAAAAACCATTTGTAACCGCTTTTAATCTAATTTTATTTTTTACAATTAATTTATTTGAACTTTCGTTTATATTACTTAATTCTTGCATCTTTAATGGTTTAGATTTTATTTTATCTATACCAATCATTCGTATAATTTCTTCAGCGATATCCGCAATATTTTTGATATCATGTCTAAAAGCTGGAATTGTTACATTTATTGTATTTTGTCGATCTTGTTTAACAAAAAAACCTAATGAAGTTAAAACTTGACTTACTTGACTAGGCGCGATATCTTGTCCTATAATTGCATTAAGTTGTTTATTATTGATAGTTATAGTTGTTAATGATAAATTATTAACAAAGTTTTTACTACCATTATAAATTGTAGCTCCATGAGTAGATAATAATGTCATTATTGTATCAATTCCCCTGTCCAAATTAGGCTCACTACCTCTTGATGCCTTATAATAAACTTCAGCAGTTTTTTTCTTTTTATCAAAAACATTTTGCGATAAATACTCTGGATTTGTATAACTAGCTTCTATAACTACTTCATCACATAAATCAGTTATTTTACTTGTGTTTATACCAATAGTACTTATTAAAATTTTACCACTTACAGCATCAAATCCATCTTCATCTTTTGCTATACTTAATGTAAATAATTTATCGTTTTGTTCTGCTGCCATTGCTTTTGTATATACATTTATTAATACTCCAGATGCATGACTTGCATATGCTGCGGATGTTTCTATTGCTGTATCTTTTAATTGTGATATGATTGCTGCTCTTAAAATATGCAAAAGATCTAATTTAAATTTTGCAATTGAGGCAGCTTTATAAATTAAATTTGATTCACAATTCGTGTCGTAGTTCACATGCAGAATCTGACCTATTCCTTTGTTGTTTGAATTAACTATCGCATCAATATTATTCATAGGAATATTGAAATAGGTACTTAATTCTCTGGCTATTCCATTAATACTAAGACAATCTCCTCTATTGGCTGTTAATTCTATCTCTATTATGTCGTCGTTAAGTAATGAATATTCATTTAACTCTTTACCAATTTGTAATTCACCAATTGAATTATCAAGTTCCATAATTCCATCATTTATTTTTGGCAAAGCTATTTCTGTAGAGCTGCAAATCATACCGTTTGATTCTACACCTCTGAGTTTAGCTTTTTTGATTTTAAAATCTTCTCCTAAAATCGCACCAATAGTTGCAACTGCTACATATTGTCCTTCTGCAACATTTTTTGCTCCACAAACAATTTGCTCAACTTTAGAACCTATATCAACTTGACAAATATTTAGTTTATCTGCATCAGGATGTTTGTCTATTGATTTCACAAAACCTATTACAACATTATTTGGTATTAATATTCTATGTGAACTATCAACTTCTAATCCAATTGAATTGAATGCTTCACACACAGAAATTGTGCTTATCTTTGAAATATCAATATATTCTTGTAGCCATTGTCTTGTAACTACCATCTAAATTGTCCTAAAAGTCTCATATCACTTTCGAATAGAGATCTCAGGTCCCCTATTTTATGTATAAGCATTGCAAATCGCTCGATTCCTAAACCAAATGCATAACCACTAACATTTTTATATCCTACAGCTTTAAATACATTTTCATCTACGATTCCACACCCCAGAACTTCTAGCCATCCTGTTTGAGAACAAACTCTACATCCATCGCTTTTACAGAAAATACATGATATATCAACTTCTGCAGATGGCTCAGTAAAAGGGAAAAAGCTAGGTCTAAATCTAACTTCAACATCTCCAAACATATGTTGTAGGAATTCTTCCATCACAAATTTTAAATTTGCAAATGAAACAACACCCTCTTTTTCAACAACTAAACCTTCTATTTGGTGAAACATGGGTGTATGTGTTATGTCAAAGTCTTTTCTAAAAACAGTACCAGGTGCTATCATACGAATCGGTGGTTGTTGATTCAGCATGGTTCTTATTTGTACTGGGCTTGTATGCGTTCTCAAAACTTTACCATCATTACAGTAAAATGTGTCTTGCATATCACGAGCTGGATGATATTGAGGAAGATTTAATGCTTCGAAATTATGAAAATCGTCTTCTATTAGTGGACCTTCTTCAATACTAAAATTTAAGTTTTGAAAATATGTTGTAATTTTGCTTAAAGTATCTGCAACAGGATGTGTTGCCGCATGGTTTAAAGTAGGTGTAAATTGAGTAACATCGATTTTCTCAGATTCTAACTGTAGTTCTAATTCTCTAGCCATTAGTATGGTTTTTTGAGTGTCTAAAGTCCCAGTAATTTGAGTTTTTTGAGTATTTAGATTTTGAGCAAATGCTTTTTTTTCTTCATTTGCTAGACTTTTCATTTTTGAAAATTCAAGCGTTAAAATACCTTTTTTCCCCAATATATCAACTCTTAATTGTTCCAATTGTTCTAAAGACTTAGCCTTGTTTATCTTCTCTATCCAATCTTGCAAAGTTATCTCCTATGATTGATTATCTTTTAATATTTGCGATTATACACAAACTCTTATTATACTTTGGTAAGGCCCACAAATTGGTAATTTTATTGGATATTGCTTTATCCTTATTTAAGTTTAGCTATACTTATAATTATAAAATAGTAAGGAAAAAATATATGTGTATATTTTGTAAAATTATAAATGGTGAGATACCAAATAAAACAATATTAGAAAATGAAAATTTTTTAGCTTTTGAAGATATAAATCCTCAGGTAAAAATCCATGCACTTATCATACCAAAAGTTCATATACAATCTTTTAATGAAATAACAGCAAATGTTATGTCAGAAATGACTCCATTTATACAAGAAGTAGCTTTAAGCTTAGGTGTCAAAAATGATGGATATAGAATTATAACAAATATCGGACAACATGGCAATCAAGAAGTACACCATGTACATTTTCATTTGTTAGCAGGTGAGCAGTTAGGACGATTAGTTTAATGCAAGTTTTTGGAAAATTTAAAGAAGTTCATGATTTAGAATATTTAGTTAAAAGTTATTTATATATGCCTTTAAGAGATGAAAATAATGAAGATATTGAAATAAACATAGAAGAGCTCAATATTTTACTAAAAAAGAAAAATAAAAATGTAGCAGGAACAATTTTTCTATACAATCCTTTTACTGCACCAAAAGATTTTAAACTTGGTGAAAAATTAATTAATCAAGATTTTAAATTTATTGATAAATTTTTTGAAGTTCATGTAGAAAATGAAGTAAGAATAGTAGGTAGAAGTCTTAAAGGTTATAGAGGTCAATTAATTGAGATTAAGTATTTATTTAATTACAACAAAGAAAATATTGAACCAACTTCAGTCTTGGAAGTATTTGATATGGATTTAGGAAAGCTTAACTCTAGCCAGCTTACAGTGTTTGCAAAAAAAGATAATTTTCATGATCCTAAAAATATAAGTTATAATGGAAAATTTATCTTTCTTGCTTGGGGACATAAATTTGATAAGCATCACACAGAAATATCTCTATATGCTTCAAATATAGCACAATGGGCTAAGAAATCTGGAAAAGAGATAGGTTTCATTTATGATAGAGTTAAAGATGAATCAGACAGTTTTGAATATGCAAGATTTTTGAAACCCACAAGTTTTGGTAAACTAAGATTAGTGATACCATCTGCCATAGAAACGATTTTTTCAAGAGATAAAATCGAACCATTTCGTATATAAATAAAGTTTATTGTATATGAAATGGCAAATATCTAAAGAGTTTGACTTTTGTTATGGTCATAGGGTTTGGTCTCAAGAGTTAATAAAAGAATTTTCTTTGGATGATTGTTTGATGTGTAGACATCTGCATGGACATCAAGGAAAAGTATTAGTACATATGGAAAGTGAAAATTTAAAAAATGGCATGGTTACAGATTTTAAACACCTCAATTGGTTTAAGAAATTTTTAGATGATAGTATTGATCATAAATTTATTATAGATATTAATGATCCCCTTTTTTCTACACTTTTACCACACTTTAAAGATAAAGAAAACCTTGTATTAATGCCTCAAAATTATAAACTTCCTGATATGAGGGTAATACACAATGAAGAAAGATGTATTCAAGAAATGTATGAAGGATTTATTATCGTAGATTTTGTACCTACTAGTGAAAATTTATCTGCATGGCTTTTAGAAATAGTTCAAGACAAGATGGCTAAAATTGATATTAAAGTTTCACATATAGAATATTTTGAAACACCAAAGAGTAGAAGTCTTGTTTACTCATAGGAAGATATAAATGCTAGAGATAAATGAAATTTTTGGACCTACAATTCAAGGTGAGGGTAAGTGCGCAGGTAATCCTTCCGTGTTTATTCGATTTGGTAAATGCAATATGTTGTGTCCAGGCTTTGAAGTAGAATACGAAACACCAAGCGGAATAAAGAAGTTTGGTTGTGATAGTTTTTATGCTTCTGATAGTGCCTTTAGAAATGAATGGAAAAAATACAAGACAAGTCAAAGCTTAATAGATGAAGTTAGTAAAATATTACCAAAATATAAAGTAGATATAGTGATTACTGGTGGTGAACCACTATTATATTGGCATGATTTAGAGTTCCAAAAGTTTTTAAAATATTATGTAGATAATGATTATTTAGTGACTATTGAAACAAATGCTTCCATTGATATACAATTGAAGGAAAAATGGCATGAAAAAATTCTATTTTCGATGAGTGTTAAACTAAGTAATAGTAGTGAAAAGATTTCAAAAAGAATAAATATTCAAACTTTAAATAATATTATAAATAAATCAAAAGCTAGTTATCTTAAATTTGTATTAGATAAATGTTTTATTAAAAATGCTACAAATGAGATAGATGATATTATGAAACAAATACCTGATTGTGATGTTTATCTTATGCCATTAGGGGATACTTCTGAACTAATTGATACTAACAGTTTAAGTGCCATAGAACTCGCTTTAGAAAAAGGCTATAAATACTCCGATAGACTCCATATAAGAGTTTGGAATAATAAAAGAGGTGTATAAAGCATGAGATTACCAGCTGAATGGGAAGAGCAAGAATTTGTACAGCTGGTTTTTCCACACGAGAATACAGATTGGAATGAATATTTAGAAGAATCAATAGGTACTTTTATCAATATTGTTAAGGCAATAGCCAAGTATCAAAAATGTTTAGTAATTGTTAAACATCTTACTTATGTAAAATCATTATTTTCAAATAAGAAAAATTTACTTTTTGTAAAAATAGATAGTGATGATACATGGTCAAGGGATTTTGGTGGAATTACTATAAGTAATGGTGTAAACTCAATTATTTTAGATTTTAATTATAATGCATGGGGAAAGAAATTTGCATATAAGCTTGATAATCAAATTACTATGCAACTAAAATTTAAAGGCTTGTTAAAAGCTTATAAATATAAATCTATCCCCTTTGTTTTAGAAGGTGGTGCAATTGAGTCTAATGGTAATGGGATAATTCTTACTACAAGAGAATGCTTAATGGAAAAAAATAGAAATCCAACTCTAACACAAAATACAATTGAAAAAAAACTTTTAGAATTTTTTGGAGCTAAAAAAATATTATGGTTAAACAGTGGTTATTTAGAAGGAGATGATACTGATGGCCATATAGATATGCTAGCAAGATTTGTAAGCGAAGATACTATAATTTATCAAAGTTGTGATGATGAATCTGATGCACATTATAAAGCGTTAAAAAGCATGGAAGATGAACTCAAAAGATTTACACAACTAAACACTAAGCCTTTTAATCTTATTTCTTTACCTTGGATAAAAGCCAAATATCATGAAATGCAAAGATTACCTGCTACTTATGCAAATTTTTTAATTATAAATGGAGCAGTTTTAGTACCTACTTATGAAGACGAAAGTGATTTAAAAGCACTAGGCATATTTACAAGAATATTTTCCAAAAGAGATATAATAGGTATCGATTGTCAGACTCTTATACGGCAACATGGAAGTTTACACTGCGTAACTATGCAGTATCCTAAAGCATACATAAAGGAATAGATAATGAAGACTGCATTAATCCAGCAAAAATATTATGGAACAAAAGAATTAACTATAAAAGAAACAGTGTTAAAAATAGAAAAGAGTTCTAAAAATGATGTAGATTTAGTTGTATTACAAGAGCTACATCAGACACATTATTTTTGTCAAAATGAAAATTTAGATATTTTCGATTTAGCAAATTCCTGGGAAAAAGATATTGAATTTTGGTCAGGGGTTGCAAAAAAGAACAAAATCGTTTTAGTTACTTCTTTATTTGAAAAAAGAGCTGCAGGTCTGTACCACAATACTTCACTTGTATTTGATAAAGATGGAAGTATTGCTGGAAAATATAGAAAAATGCATATACCTGATGATCCAGGTTTTTATGAAAAATTTTATTTCACACCAGGGGATTTGGGTTTTGAACCTATACAAACAAGTATAGGGAAATTAGGAATTCTTATTTGTTGGGATCAATGGTATCCTGAAGCAGCAAGACTTATGGTATTAAAAGGTGCAGATATGCTTATTTATCCAACTGCAATTGGTTGGTTTGAAAATGATGATGAAGATGAAAAGCAAAGACAATTAAATGCTTGGATAGCAGTTCAGCGAGGACATGCAGTTGCAAATGGAATACCTGTATTAACTGTCAATAGAGTTGGCTTTGAAGAAGATGATTCAGGAGTATTAAAAGGAACAAAGTTTTGGGGAAATTCGTTTGTATTTGGACCACAAGGTGAATATTTAGCACATGCAAATCATCAAGATGAAGAGATACTGTATGCTACAGTTGATTTAAATAGAAGTGAAAATATTAGAAGATGCTGGCCATTTTTACGAGATAGAAGGATAGAATGTTACAATGAGATCACAAAAAGATATATAGATTAATAAAAGGAAATTAAATGAAATTCACAGGAACAAATGTCTTAATAACGGGTGCTAGTAAAGGAATTGGGGCAGAAATAGCAAAAGAGCTAGCTACATATGGTTTAAAAGTATGGATTAATTACAGAAGTAAACCAGAATTAGCAGATGCAGTTAAAAAGGAAATAGAGAATGCAGGAGGCACTTCTGCAGTTATAAAAGGTGATGTTTCAATTGAATCTGATTGGGCAAATATAATAAAAACTATAGTCGACGCAGATGGTACATTAAGTTATTTGGTTAACAATGCTGGTATTACAAAAGATAAATTAGCACTAAGAATGAGTGTTAATGATTTTGATGAGGTAATAAATGCAAATTTAAAATCAACTTTTCTAGGGTGTAGAGATGCCTTAAAAGCAATGAGTAAAAAAAGATTTGGTTCTGTTGTGAACATCTCATCAATTGTAGCTGAAATGGGTAATGCTGGTCAAGTAAATTATAGTGCAAGTAAAGGTGGAGTTAATAGTATGACTAAATCTTTCGCTAAAGAAGGTGCAGCTCGTTCTATAAGATTCAATTGTGTTACTCCTGGGTTTATAAGAACTGATATGACAGATGAATTAAAAGAGGAAGTTAAAGAAGAATATACAAGAAATATTCCACTGAAAAGATTTGGTGAGGCAAAAGATGTGGCAGATGCTGTAGCATTTTTACTAAGTGATCATTCTGCTTATATTACTGGAGAAGTGTTAAAAGTTAATGGTGGACTATACGTATAATAATGAATATAATTCATATAAAAAGAATGGTTTCAAAAAAAATATGCTATAATTAAACGAATTTTAATTAAAAAAGGAAATAGAATGTTAGAAAAAGTAAAAGCAGTTGTTGTTGAACAATTAGATTGTAATCCAGCAGAAGTAAAAGAAGACTCAAAGTTTATTGAAGATTTAGGTGCAGATTCACTAGATGTAGTTGAATTAGTAATGGCTTTAGAAGAAGAATTTGATATAGAAATTCCTGATGAAGATGCTGAAAGTATTTTAACTGTTGGTGATGCATTAAAATATATTGAAAACCATAAATAATCTTCTTTAAATATAGTATAGATGGGTAGATTCCTATCTATAGTTTAAATGTAATT
>CAWVZX010000009.1:0-17843 GCA_963934755.1 uncultured Arcobacteraceae bacterium
TTTAATCTCTTTGTCAAGGTGTTTTGCTTTGGATTTGCTTAAATTTTGGAATTTAAGTAGGTGTAGTAATCTTTAATGTTTATTGCATAAAACAAGCCGCTATCCAGCGAGTTCTATACTTTTTTCTTCTACTGAATACAGTTTATTTATTTTTTAGTCCATTCTTCACGAAATCAAATATTATAGGATTTGGTGTTTGTAAAGAACTTGTAAATTCTGGATGAAATTGAACACCTACAAACCATGGATGATCTTCTATTTCCACTACTTCAATGAGACCATTTGATTCGCCTGTAATAAACATACCATTTTTTTCTAATATTTCTTTATACTCAGGATTTGCTTCATACCTATGTCTATGTCTTTCAGTTGAAATACCTTTCCCGTAAGCAGCTTCTAAATGACTTCCTTCTTTAGACTGAAAGGGATATGCACCAAGTCTGAGTGTTCCACCCATTGGAGATTTGTGCGTTCTGATTTGTTTATCTCCTATTGTATTTAAAAAATGCTCTATTAAATAAATCGCAGGTTCTTTGGTCTCTTTATCAAATTCTACACTATTTGCTTCTTTAATACCTACTACATTTCTAAGATATTCGATGATTGCTAGTTGCATTCCTAAACAAATACCTAAATAAGGTATTTTGTTTTCTCTTGCATAAGTAATAGCTTGTATCTTACCTTCGACACCACGCACTCCAAATCCACCTGCTACTAAAATACAGTCACTATCGCCTATAAGTACTTGGGCTCCTTTTTCTTCTATAGCTTCACTATCACACCAATTGATATTTATTTTTGCATTTAAATGTGCACCACTATGAATGAGTGCTTCTGTTAATGACTTATATGCTTCTTTTAACTCAAGATATTTACCTACAAATGCTACATTTATTTCATCTTTTGGTGCAAGAATATGTTTTACTAAATAATCCCATCTATCCATATCTGGTTTTAATTCATTTAGTTCAAAATGTTTTGCAATTGGCTTCAAAATACCTTCTTGTAAAAAATTTAATGGCACTTTATATATACTTGCAGCATCCCCACATTCTATCACTGCATCTTCATCTACATCACAACTATATGCAAGTTTCTTTTTCAAAGCTGTTGGCAGTTTTTGTTCACTTCTACATACCAACATATGTGGCATGATACCAATTCTTCTTAATTCTTGTACAGAATGTTGAGTTGGTTTTGTTTTAAGCTCGCCTGCTGCTCTTATGTATGGAATAAGTGTTACATGGATATTCATAGTAGTTGTTTTTGGATTTTCATGTCTTACTTCACGAACAGCTTCCATAAAAGGCAAGCCTTCGATATCACCTACAGTTCCACCTAACTCAACTATTAAAAAATCATGTCCTTTTCCAGCTGCATATATTCTATTTTTTATTTCATCTACTATATGTGGTATAACTTGAATAGTTTGTCCTAAGTATCCACCTTCTCTTTCTCTTTGGATAACACTACTATATACTTGCCCTGTAGTAAAGTTATTCATCTTACCAAGAGTTTTACCTATAAATCTTTCATAGTGTCCTAAATCTAAATCTGTTTCCGCACCATCATCTGTAACATAAACCTCACCATGCTCTAGTGGACTCATGGTTCCTGGGTCTACATTTAAGTATGGATCTATTTTCAACATACTTACATCAAAGTTACATTGTTTTAAAAGTGCAGCTATACTAGCACTCGTGATACCTTTTCCTAAGCTACTTAAAACGCCACCTGTCACAAAAATGTATTTAGTCATCTAAATCCCCTATATATGTTCTTATTTCACTCTTAAATATTGCGATTATATACAACAAATGCTAAATATATGCTTTTGGTACTTTAGCATGCATACTTAAAATAGTGAATTCTTATACTTAAAATTAAATCTAGCTTAATGTAATCGAATAGTGATCAATAATAATGAAGATTAAGTAATATTTAAGAATATAAATGTAAAATTATCACATAACATTGTGCTAGTAAGTTATTTCGTTAATTTATGTACAACTAGATATACACAATTGTTAAATTTCGAAATTTAAAAATAAAAGGATTACAATGAAAAATACTATTAAAATGAGTCTTGTTGCTGCAGTTGCAGTTGCTGGATTAAGTTCAAATGCAAGTGCTAAATCTCTAGAGGAAGCTATCAAGGGTACAGATATATCTGGTTCTATTTCTTATACAATGGAAAAATTAGGTAAATCTACAGAAGAAGCACAACATGATATTGATATTAGAGCTACACTTAAATCTACAATCAATGATAATATTACTTCAACTATAAGATTTGACGAAAACAATGATGATGATCAAGATGATAAAGCTAAAAGTGGTGTCGACGCTAACGGAGACTCGTATAGTACAGATGAAGATAAAGCTAGCTCGCAAGGATCATCATCGGTTAATATTGAAATCGATAGAGCATTCTTTACATATAAAAATGCTGATTTAACATCTAACTTTGGTTTAATCGGTGCTCCTTTAACAGATGGTGGTCAAGGTGATGGAATCAATGTTTCTAAATCTTTTGATAATGTAACTGCAGTTGGTGGATATATGTATAATACAGGTGCTAAAAACACTCAAGATGTTGCTTTTCTAGGAGCTGTAGGTTCTGCTGGTACAGTTGGATATAATCTTACTTATGCTAGTTTAATGGAAAGTGATGCTGATGCAGCTTTAAAGTCTGCATCATTTATACATGCAAATCTAAATGCTAAAGTTGCTATGGCTACAATAAATTTTGATTATTCTACTGCTGCTTATGATGACGCTGCAATAAAAGACCAAAGTCAAATGAAACTTTCTGCTAATGTACCTCTTGGTGCAGTTACTCTTGATGTTGCATATGCCGTAAATGGTTCTGATGGTGGATCAACTATGATTGATCAATCTGCTTGGGCTAAATCAAATATCGACATTGGGGACAATGATACACTTGACTTATCAGATGCTACCGATGCATCTGCTATGTATATAGCTGCATCTACAAAAATAGGAAGTGGAACTGCTACACTTGCATATGCTGCTATTTCATCTGATACTGCAACAGATACAGAAGATAAAACAATTCATGCTAACTATACAATGGCTATGTCTTCAAACTTCAAAGTTTTTGCTAATTATGAGAGCTATGATTTAAATGATAAAGAAAGTGAAATCACTTTAGGTGCTAAATACTCTTTCTAATCAAAGATTATCTTACTTAATATACAAAGGATAAGCAAATTTGCTTATCCTTTTTTTATATACTTTATTTTATCATAAGCTGTATAACTACTTAGTGTTTAGCTATCTCCATTACTAAAGTTTTTATATTTTTCTTTTTTTGAATCTCTAGTAAATTTAAACCTGAGATTTTTAACGACATGAGCTCCTCAAAATTTTGAATGTTATTCTTTGCTATTTCTTTAACAAGCATTCCCCTATAGTGTTTCGCCCAATGGCTTACAACTTTACCATCTTTTAAAAACTTATAGGTAATCACATTTGTAATAGGACGGTAAAACTTATCATAGTACCCTGCTCGTAAGTCGACTACTTCATCTCCTAAATAATCATCCAAAAAATCTTTTTCATTTTCCTTATACATTTTTATCAGATCTATTGAGTCTAAAACTGCACCTTGTTTATATTTGTAGTTGGGAATAGCATCTGATGCTTTTATGGCTCCGAATAAATTGGAAAATAAAATCACATTTTCATCACAATATTTTTGAGTGCTTGTATCTAAGTTATCATAATCTAATGCATCAAAAGCTACACCTGTGTATCTTTTGATGGCTTTCATTGTCGGTTTATTTAAAATAGTATTTTTATATTTTTCACACTCTTTTAAATTTTTTAATCCAAACCAAGATGATAATTCGTCTATCGTCCTATTTGTGATAAACTTATCATAATGATGTACAATAGTATTTTTAACTTCAAATAGCTTTGTAAACTCAAAATTTTCTTTCCTATAAGGAGCTGAATCTCCCCCATCTCTTTTTGTCTCTGCTGGTGCTAATAATATTTTCATAGAGGTATTTTAGCTAAAATTGACTAAAATACGAAAAATCATTTTTAAGGAATTTGAATTGAGTGAGTATTACTATCCTATATTGGCATTTCATATTATCGCAGTATTATCTTGGATGTCTATGCTCTTTTATCTTCCTAGACTTTTTGTGTATCATACAGAAAACAAAGATAAAGAGCAATTTATACAAATCGTAAAAGTCCAAGAGTATAAACTCTATACATATATAGGGGCCCCTGCTATGTGGGCAACAATTTTAAGTGGAATGTATATGATATATTCAAATACACAGCTCTTAACACAGAACTGGATGCTAGCAAAACTAGTACTGGTAGTTTTACTTATAATCTATTCTTTGAGTTTAAACAGATTAAGAAAGCAGCTTTCTTGTGAAAAATGCGAGAGAAATGGTAAGTTTTTTCGAGCTTATAATGAAGTACCAACCCTATTAGCAATTTTAATAGTAACTTATGTGATAATGAAAAGTATACCTCTCTGGTTTTCTCTAGGTATTACTTTGTTTTTTGTTTTTATTATATATATAATCATGAAACAAAAACCTAAAGAAGTTAAAGAAGAAGAACACAAGCAAAAGGAAGAGGGATGAAAATAGTATTTTTAGATAGAAAAACACTGGGTGACGATATAAATCTAGATCAATTTGATACACTAGGCGAAGTTGTATATTATGATTTTACAAAACTAGATGAAGTATTAGCTAGAGTAAAAGATGCGGATGTAGTCGTTACAAACAAAGTAGTAATAGATAAAAAGATAATGGAAAATACTAAGATAAAACTTATTTGTATAACTGCTACAGGAATGAATAATATTGATTTAGATTATGCCCAAGAAAAGGGTATAAAAGTTAAAAATGTAGCTGCTTACTCAACATCAAGTGTAGCCCAGTTTACATTGGCCTACATACTCCATTTTATACAAAAAATCAATTTTTATGACAATTATGTGAAAACTGGTGGATGGGGAGATAGTGCAATATTTACTAATCATGATAAACCATTTTATGAACTGCAGGGTAAAACTGTAGGAATTATAGGACTAGGAGATATCGGTAAAGAAGTTGCTAAGATTGTAACGGCATTTGGATGTAAGGTGATATATTATTCCACAAGTGGGAAAAATACTGACTCTTTATATGAAAGTGTTTCACTTGAATACTTATTAAAAAACTCACATATAATTACTATACATTGTCCTTTAAATAAGCAAACAAATAATCTTTTAAATGCAAGAAATTTAAATAGCATACAAGATGGAGCTATATTGTTAAATCTTAGTCGTGGAGGTATAGTAAATGAGCAAGATATCGCATCTATTTTAAATGCAGGAAAAGATATGTATTTTGCAACAGATGTTACTACATCTGAACCTATTGTAAAAGATTCAGCACTATTAAAAATACAAGATGAAAGTAGAATTATCATAACTCCTCATATTGCTTGGGCCTCTATTGAAGCCAGAATACGATTAATGGACTTGGTATTTAAAAATATACAGGAAAACATATGAATAGCATAACTTTTCACAGAAGTACGATAATACCATCAAAAGTAGTTTGTATAGGTAGAAATTATGTGGAACATATACAAGAGTTACATAACCAAACTCCTGATGATATGGTGATATTTAATAAAACGAATTCAGCTATATCAAATACACTAAAATATTTTGATTCAGACACCAGATATGAGGGTGAGATTTGTTTTTTGATAAAAGATAAAAAAATAGATGGTATTGGCTTTGGGCTTGACTTAACAAAAGTAAATTTGCAGAATATGATGAAAACAAAAGGTTTACCTTGGGAGCGTGCCAAAACATTTGATGGTGCAGCTGTTTTTGGAAGTTTTGTCAAACTTGAAGGAGAAATCACTAGCATAAAAATGGAGCTTTTTATCAATGAAAAATTGATTCAGCTTGCTACATATGATTTGATGATATATAAACCCCAAGAAATGATTAGAAAAATAGATAGTTTTATGAGTTTAGAAGATGGGGATATCATTATGTCGGGAACTCCAAAAGGTGTGGGAACATATAATTTAAATGATAAGTTTGAAGGTAAAATTTATATTGAAGATACATTAATAGTGAGCTCATCTTGGATAGTTGAATAAAATGTGTTATACTGAAAAAATCTACGATAAAGTTAAGGAAATAAAAACATGGCAATAACAAGATTTGCACCAAGTCCTACGGGATATCTGCATATAGGAGGGCTTAGAACTGCTCTTTATAGTTACCTATTAGCTAAAAAAACTCAAGGTAAATTTAAACTCCGAATCGAAGATACAGATCAGCAAAGAAATAGTGAAGATGCTGTAAAAGCAATCATAGAAGCTTTTAACTGGGTAAGTATGGAAAGTGACTGTGAGATTGAGTACCAATCTAAAAGAACTCAAATATATAAAAAATACATTAGCCAACTACTTGAAGAAGGCAAGGCCTATAAATGTTATATGAGTAGAGATGCGCTTGATGCATTAAGAGCAAAACAAGAAGCTGCAAAACAAAATCCTAGATATGATGGAACATGGCGACCAGAGGTAGGGAAAGTGTTGCCAGACATTCCTGTTGGAGTAGAACCTGTAATTAGAATTAATGTCAGTAAAATATATAATATAAAAGAAGAGATTTACTTTGAAGATGGGGTAAAAGGAGCTATGCGATTTCAAGTAACTCAAGTGGATGACTTTGTAATAGCACGTGCAAATGGCATGCCTATTTATAATTTTGTTGTGGCTATGGATGATCACTTGATGGGAATGACAGATATTTTAAGAGGCGATGATCACTTATCAAACACTCCAAAACAAATCGTAATTTATAATGCATTGGGATTTGAAGTTCCAAAATTTTATCACATGCCTATGATCAATAATCCACAGGGAAAGAAACTATCTAAAAGAGATGGTGCTATGGATGTTATGCAATATAAAAGAGATGGTTATTTACCTGAAGCATTATTAAACTTTTTAGTAAGACTTGGCTGGTCAAATGGTGATCAAGAAATATTTAGTGTGGAGGAGATGCTTGAATTATTTGATCCTAATAATATCAATAAATCAGCATCTGCTTATAATACAGAAAAACTAAACTGGCTCAATGCCCATTACATTAAAAATGTAACAAATCATAGACTTGCAGAAGATTTAAAATTTCATGATTGTGAAATCCATGGACATGATAAAAAAGAGATGGTGCTAGATCTCTGTAAAGACCGAGCAAATACTCTAGTAGAATTAAAAACTGCTATTGATAATATTTTAAATGTGCCAACTACATATGATGTAAAAGGGAGTAAAAAGTTTGTTAAAGAGGGTACTATAGAGATGTTACAGTCATATATTTCTTTACTTAAAGATAATAAAGATTTACACACTCCTGTTGATATTGAATCTATTACAAAAAAATTTATGATAGAAAATGAACTAAAATTTCCACAACTATTTCAACCGATTAGAATTTCTTTAACAGGGCTAACAAATTCACCTTCTGTATATGATATTATCGCTATTCTTGGTATGGATGAGACTATTAAAAGAATTAATACAGCTATATCTGTAAACTTTAACAAGGAAGTAACAAATGATTAAAATTTGGCACAATAATAGATGTGGTAAATCAAGAGAAGCTAAAGCAATCCTCGAAGAAAAGAATCTTGAATTTGAAGTATTTGAATACCTTAAAGATGATTTTTCCAAGGAAGAATTACTTCGAGTGTTAGCACAATTAAAAATTTCTGATGTCAAAGATATGCTAAGACATACAGAAATAGAATACAAAACTCTAAATATAGAAAATAAATCACAAAATGAAATACTCGATTTATTAGTACTCAATCCAAAATTAATCGAAAGACCAATTATTATAAAAGACAATAAGGCAGTGATAGCTAGACCTATGGAAAACCTTTTAAAGTTACTAGGATAAATGAATGAATGAAAAAAAATACTTTTTAAAAAAAATATCGAATTATGCAATTGTTGGTGGATTGGGTGCAACACTCATAGCATCTTTTGCAGGATGTGAAGATAAAAATGCAAATGCTCAAGGTTCACAAAACAACTCAACAGCAAATTCAAATCAGAAGCAAGGTGCCTTTGTTATTGTTGAAAAAAATACAAAAGGTGCGTACCAAATAGTTGATGAGTTCCCAAGTACGAAAACAACTATAATATTAAGAGAAAATGGAAACGAAAGAATCCTTTCCCAAGAAGAAATTGATTTATTAGTTAGACAAGAATCCATCAAAATTGATAATGGCACATCAAATCTGACCAATGATCAAGTAGACAACAAGGGACGGAGTCTGGGTGAAACTATTCTTGCTTCTGCTGCTGGATATATGATTGGTTCTTATATTGGAAATAAGTTATTTAACAATAATAATTATCAAAGCCAAAGACGAACGAACTATAAATCTCCTTCCACATACTCAAAAAGTATAAATAGCTTTAATAAAGTAAAAAGTGCATCTACTCGATCAACATCAAGCACTAAAAGAAGTGGGTTTTTTAGTCAAGGCAAAAGTAATTCGCAAAGAACTTCTCGTGGCTTTTTTGGAGGCTAATTGATGAAATTAAAAAAGCTAAAACCATTAAGTAATGAATACCTAGAATCAATTGGCTTTACTTGGCATACAGATACAGACAAAAGTGCATACATAAGCGATGAAGTTGTGAGTATAAGCAAAGAGGAAGCCGCTGCTTATTATGAAGCAACAAATGAACTGTATGATATGTTTTGTGAAGCTTCGCAATATGTCATAGATAATAATTTATTTCATGAATTAGATATTCCATTTAATCTAGTTCAACTCATAAAACAATCATGGGAAGAAGATGTGCATTGGCATCTTTATGGTAGATTTGATTTAGCTGGGGGACTGAATGGTCAAGCCATAAAGTTAATAGAATTTAATGCAGATACTCCAACCTCACTTTTTGAAACTGCGATAATACAATGGGCTATGCTAAAATTTAATAAGCTTGAAGAATCAAATCAATTTAATTCTCTATATGAAGCATTAAAAGATAATTTTAAAAGGTTTGTAACTTTAGAGGGTAATATTGAAGAGTTTGCTAAACATTATGAAAAGTTAAAATGGAAAATTTTATTTTCTTCAATTGCAGGTAATGATGAAGAAGAACTCACAACAAAATTTTTACAGCATATTGCAAGAGAAGCTGGTTATCAAACGGATTTTGCATATATTGAAGATGTAGAATTTAGTAACGAGGGTATAAGTAAAGATGAAGAGTTATTCGAATTTTGGTTTAAACTTATTCCTTGGGAAGATATCGCAATTGATGAAGGCGAATTAGCTGTGACTTTAACTGAAATTATAAATGATAAAAAAGCTATTATTTTTAATCCTGCATATACACTCTTATTTCAAAGTAAAGGCATTATGAAAATTTTGTGGGATTTGTATCCAAATCATCCACTCCTACTAGAAACATTATTTGAACCTTTATCTAATACAAAACAAGTAGAAAAAATGTGTTTTGGTAGAGAAGGTGCAAATGTTGCGATTATCAATGCAGATAATTCATTAAATACTAAGACAGATGGTGTTTATGAAAACTTCAAACCTATATATCAAGAGTATGTAGAGTTTCCAAAAGATGAAAATGGTAACCATTATCAAGCTGGTGTATTTTATGTCTATGAAGCCTGTGGTTTGGGATTTAGAAAAGGTGGAATTATTTTAGACAATATGTCTAAATTTGTTGGACATATTGTAGAATAACCACCTAGAGGTAATCTATTTGTTTATCTCTGGCCATGTTCCATACATATTATCAATGTCTTTGATAACTTCTTGTTTAGTATTGTGATATCTTAAAAATGAATTGATATTTTGATAATGATCTTTGTCAAAGACCATAGAGATATTATTTTCATCACCATAAACTCTTGCATGGGCTGGCCTATATAAATTTCTTATTTTTAAACCACCGACATTTAGATTTGTTTTATAATAAGCAATGATTTCTCTTTCATCTTTTAATGTTCCCACAAGTCCAGATAATGTTAAAAGTTTCAGAGATGTGATATTTTCTAAGTTTCTGATGTCAAATTTCTGATTTTTAATTGGTTTTCCATATCCATCTATTTCTAAATCTATTTTTAAAGTAAAATTTTCTTTTTCATTAACCCCATTAAAATTCAATGTATATTCTTTGGCAAATAATGAACTCACAAGCCCTAAAGCTAATAATAATTTTTTCATAATGTAAAATCCTATCAATTTATTTTGTAATTTTTTCAGATATAATAATATCATAAAAAGGTATAAAATGTTAAATGATCAAAATTTTATCAATATTGCAAAAGAGATTGCAAGTGCTAGTAATTGTGTCTCTAAAAAAGTTGGTGCAGTAATCGTTAAAAATGGAAGAATTTTAAGCACAGGATACAATGGAACACCTTCTGGGTATGTAAACTGTTCTACTCATTGGGGTGCAAAATACACAAAAGAACATCACGAATGGTCAAAAACATATGAAATCCATGCAGAAATGAATGCAATAATTTGGGCAGCTAGAGAAGGTATCAGAATAGATGGTGCTACTATATATGTGACACTGGAGCCTTGTAGTGATTGTAGTAAAAATCTAATCGCAAGTGGGATAAGAAGAATTGTATATCAAACAGCTTATGAACATACAAATTCTGATGTAGTTTCAAAGTTTATTAAAGATAATCATGTGAGTATTGAGAAACTTGAAGATATCCTCAAATAAAGACTTTTATGCCCAAGCTATAAAAGACGATTAAAATTAAAATAGACTACTTAGATAATGATTTTACTATTCTTATGGTAAAATAAATCTTTACATAAGGAATACACTATATGAATAAAATAATACTAAGTATACTCTTTTGTACTGTAAGTTTATATGCTGGACTTATAAATGCGATCGCAATTACTGTAAATGATACACCTATTACTCTTTTAGATATAGATAATGAAATGCTCGCTAAAAAAGTAACTAAAGATCAGGCTGTTTCTATTTTAATTGATAAAATATTATATGAACAAGAGCTAGAAAACAATGGAATTAGTGTAGATATATTTGATCTAGATAATTACATAGAAAAATTAGCTGCAAATAATAAAATGAATGTTTTGGATTTCAAATCACTAGTAAGACAAGAACAAAATTATGGAGCTTTCAAAGAAAATATAAAAAAGCAAATAATGCATCAAAAACTTATCGTTAAAATAGCAGGTGGACAATTAAAAATTGCATCTGAATATGATCTTCAAATATATTATCAGAACAATAAAGAACAATTCAAAATTGCAGATACTATTGATGTAGTTGCATATGTATCAAAAAATAGAAAAGAGTTAGCTAAACTAAAAAAGAATCCACTTCTACAGAGTAAAGAAATTGTTTCACAAAATATCACTATGAAACAAAGTGAACTCAACGCACAAACAAAATATATTCTTAATTCTTCAGAAGAAAGAAAATTTACTGCAATATTTGCGCAAGATAAAAGCTATAATATATTTTATATAAAAAAGAAAAAAGATATTACAATTTTATTATTTAAAGATGTAAAAGACCGAATATTCCAAATAATGATGCAAAAAAGAGAACAAGACTATTTGAAAGAGCATTTTGAGACTTCAAAAATAACGGCAGATATTCGAATCCTGAGATAATCAATACCATTTTATAACTCAAATCATCTTCAGATGATATGTGTTATAATTATAGAATAATAAGAATTAAGGAAACAACATATATGTTTGAAACAATTATAGGTTTAGAAATTCATGCTCAATTAAATACAAATAGTAAACTATGGTGTGGCTGTGCTACTAGTTTTGGTGAAGTTGCAAATACAAATGTATGCCCTACATGCTTAGGTTTGCCAGGAGCATTACCTGTTCTAAATAAAGAAGCTGTACATAAAGCTATCCAATTAGGAACTGCAATTAACGCAAAAATAAATCAAAAATCAATTTTTAATAGAAAAAACTATTTTTATCCAGATTTGCCAACAGGATATCAAATATCGCAATTTGAAGTTCCTGTTGTAGGGTTTGGTGAAGTTATAATTGATTTTGAAGATGGTTCAAGCAAAACTATTGGGGTAACAAGAGCTCACTTAGAAAATGATGCTGGGAAAAATACTCATGCGGGAGATCACTCTAAAGTTGATTTAAATAGAGCTGGAACTCCTTTGCTTGAAATCGTATCAGAACCTGATATGCGAAGTGCAGAAGAAGCTATTCTTTACCTTAAAAAAATACATTCAATCGTAAGATATATTGATATTTCTAATGCAAATATGGCAGAGGGAAGTTTCAGATGTGATGTAAATATTTCAATTCGTCCAAAAGGGGACGATAAACTTTACACAAGATGTGAAATTAAAAATATGAATAGTTTTAAACATATTGAAAAAGCTATAGCATATGAAGTTCAGAGACAAAAAGAAGCATGGGAAGATGATGTTTATGAAAAAGAAGTTGTCCAAGAAACAAGACTTTTTGATGTAGAAAAAAATGAAACTCGAAGTATGCGAGGCAAAGAAGATGCTGCTGATTACAGATATTTTCCAGATCCAGACTTACTTCCACTTATTATTACAGATGAAATGATAGAAAAATATTCGCTTATTCCAGAACTTCCAGATGCTAAAAAAGCAAGATTTGTTAAAGAATTTAATCTTAAAGTTTATGATGCCACTGTTATCACTAGTACAAAAGAGATGGCTCAATATTTTGAAGATATGATGTCTTGCGGTATTAGTGGGAAAATTGCAACTACATGGCTTACAGTTGAACTACAAGGTAGATTTTCTGATGGTATGAATATTGCAACATCCCCTGTAGATGCTATCAAACTTGGTTATTTAGTTAAAGCTATAGAAAATGGTGACGTCTCTGGTAAAGCTGGTAAAGAAGTACTTGACTACTTAATGACAAATAATGTAACAGTAGAAGAAGTAATAGAAAAACTTGGACTAAAACAAGTAAGTGATGATGGAGCTATATTAGCTATCATAGATGCTATTTTAGCTGCAAATAAAGACAAGGTTGAACAATACAAATCAGGGAAAGACAAACTCTTTGCTTTCTTTGTAGGTCAAACTATGAAAGCATCAAAAGGTACTGCAAACCCAATACTTGTAAATAAACTTTTAAAAGAAAGATTGGCGTAAAGGCAAAATATGAATTCTATTTGTATTATAGGTGCTGGAAAATGGGGACAGGCTTTACACTATGCCCTAAGCCAAAAACAACAATGTTTCATCACAAGTAGAACAAAGAAAGATATAGTAAATTTTGTACCTCTTGATATTGCACTTCAATGTGAATATTTAGTAATAGCTATTCCTTCTCAAAGCATAAGAGAATGGCTGACTAAAAACTTCAAATATACTGGTCAAAAAGTACTTGTCGCTGCAAAAGGAATAGAAGCAAATACAGGTGCATTTTTACAAGAGATCTACGAAGAATTTGTACCAAAAGAAAATCTAGGGTTTATCTCTGGTCCTTCTTTTGCCAGCGAAGTTATAGCAGGACTTCCTACAGCACTAGTACTTAACTCTACTTCAAAAAACTTTTACGATGACTTTTATAAATTTTTTCCAGAATTCATTAAGACATACTATAGTAACGATGTCATGGGTGCTGAAATAGCTGGTGCGTATAAAAATGTACTAGCAATTGCAAGTGGTATTTGTGATGGATTACGACTTGGTCAAAATGCACGAGCTAGTTTAATTTCACGAGGGCTTGTAGAGATGAATAGATTTGGAGAATACTATGGTGCCAAAAAAGATACTTTTATAGGTCTCAGTGGTTCTGGTGATCTTTTTTTAACTGCATCAAGTACACTTAGTAGAAACTTTAGAGTTGGTTTAGGCCTAGCTAACAATAAATCATTGGATGAAATTTTAGAAGAGCTAGGTGAAGTAGCAGAGGGGGTTATGACGGCACAAGCTATATATAAACTTTCAAGTGAAAATAATATCTACACTCCAATAGCAAATGAAGTTAAACTGATACTCGAGGGTAAAAATCCTAAGGACAGCTTAAAAGACTTATTAATCAGTTAGTACTCTAGCTTAATAAGTCTTTATTTTTTGTATTTAATGTAAAAGCATTCATCGATCGTGATTCTTGATCGACATCTTCAATCTCTTTTTTTATAAAATATTTTTCAACTGTTGCTGTTGGATTTAAAAATAAAATAGATTCATCTTTTACTATTTGAAATATAGCACACAATGGCATGCTTACATGCGAACCAAAACTTTCACTTCCAAATCCAGCTTCAAAAGTAATGTTTTTTTCACTTAAAATTATTGATTCATAAGTATAGTTTGAAAGTGTGAACAATGTAAAGTGAGAAAAGTTTTTACTTATATTCTTTGGTATTTCTGGATCAAAACCTACTCCATTTATATTTGCAGTCAGAGAAAACTCTTCATCTTTATTTATCAGGTATTCAATTATCTCAAATATCTGTCCCTCTAACATCTCTTTATAGCTTATATCTTCTACAATCTTAAAAATCATTTTATTCCCCTTTTTTACATATAAATATATATTTATCACACTCTTCATCTGTATGAAGATTTACATTCATTATTTTTTCAACCTCAAAGCCAATATTCATAAGAATAGAAGTTAATTTTTCATTGCTATAGTAATACTGTTGTATTGTTCCTCTTTGTTTTATATATCTTTCTTTAGTATCTGCTTGACTAAAGAGTGTAATATCAGTATATAGTATACTCTCTTCAAAGTGTGCGTCTATAGCTATAAATCTATCATCACTATCTATAGTTAAAGTACCCTGAGCGACATTATCAAATCCATACAAACTATTGATATCAAAGATAAAGTATCCATTTTTATTTAACACATTATAACTATTTTGTAAAAATTCATTTATAGCATCATTTGGAATATAATTGATAACATCAAATGTAGCTGTAGCACAATCAAATTTTTCTTTTATATCTTTTATGTCAATACATTGTGCATTTGTACCTTTAGCTAGTGCTAGTTCTATTTGTTTCGCACTTAAATCAACACCTAATGTTTTTATTCCATTTAGATTCATAATATGACAAAATTCACCTTGTCCACAGCCAATATCAATAAGAGTTTTAGGATTTTTTGATAAAACTTCAAGTCCTATTGTTTTATAAAGATGATGGACCTCATCTTCAAAATCAAGATACTCTTCTATTGTTGCATATAAATCAAGTGCGTGCAAGCTGTTCTCTAAGATTAAGTATTTGTGTTTTTTTATTATAATAGGAATTTTTATTTGAGATAAGGAATACACTTGATTCCATTATCGTGTCTCCCACTTCAAGTCCATTTTGTTTCATTGTTTCACCTGTTTCAACAATATCTACAATACAATCAGCTAGTCCCACAAGTGGTGCTAATTCAATAGAACCATATAATTTTACAATACTAACAGCCATGGCTTTACTTTCAAAAAATCTTTTCGCGATTGTAGTATGTTTTGTAGCAACAGTAATCTTTGACTTTGACCAATCAATTTTATCACCCGCTCTTAAACCAATAGCAACTTTACATTGCCCTATTTTCAAATCAAGTAACTTGACCAAATCATATTCTTTTTCTTCTAGTACATCAAGTCCAACAACACCTAAATCTGCAGCTCCATGCATTACGTAAGTAGGTACGTCTTGACTTCTTACATTTAAAAATGTAAAACCTGCTTTTTTTAAAATAAGTTTTCTATCTTCAAATACAAATTTTTCATTGAATACTTTTTCAAATTTTTCTAGTGTTTTCTCTGCTATTCTACCTTTTGGTAGCGCTATTGTTAACATCTATTTTCCTTTTTTTATTGGATTCTTTTATAATCTTTTTCATACTATTAAATATCATATTTTTCTTATATTTAACTGGAATATCTACAAAATACTCACCTAACAAGTCTCTGTTTCCACCTGTAAAGTATACTTTTACTTTATATTTTTCATACACTTTTTTTATTGGTAAAGTTATCGCACTGAATATCGCATAATTTATCGCATCATTAGTTGATAATGGAATTTTATCTAAATTTGTATTTTTTTCAAAGTCAAATAATAATTTTTGAGATATAGATGGGTAAATTGATTTATATGCTTCAATTCCAGGAATAATAAATCCACCTTTATGCTTACCATTTTTCATAATATCAACGGTGATAGCAGTACCTAAGTCTACAATTATTCCATCTTTTATATACTTGCAAACTATTTGTCTATCTATTCCCATACCTTGGTATAAAGTATCGAATTTAATTAAAGACTCTAAATTAATTGCATTTGGGTATTTTTTTAAAAAAACTCTTCTTGCTTTTTTGTTTACACTTAGAAAATATACTTTTCCCTCATACTCAGGTAAGCTTTCAATAGAATCATTTACACTAATTTTAAAAGTCTTTTTTCTAGTCTTAAAATGATAAGTTGAATTGCCTATATCGCACAATATCATCTATATATCTCCAATTTTTTTAAATTAAGCCTATTATAGTTAAAATACAATTATAGTATCAATATTTTATGAAGGATTTTTTTGAATATAGCAATTTACGGTGGTAGCTTTGATCCGGTTCATATAGGTCATGAAATGATAATAAATAAACTTTCTCTCATTAACTATATCGATAAGCTCATTGTAGTTCCTGCTTATCTTAATCCCTTTAAACAAAAGTATCTACTTCATCCTCAAGATAGATTTGATATTTTGACTGATTTATTTGGTCTTAACTCTGATATTTTAATTTCTGATTTTGAGATACAAAGAAAAGTATCTACCCCTTCAATCCTTACCGTTGAACATTATATTAAACTTTATAATCCTACGAAAATTTATCTTATCATTGGTGCTGATAATCTTAAAACTCTTCATTTGTGGGATAATTTTAAAAAACTTAATCAACTCGTCGAATTTATAGTTGTTAGTCGTGATGGTTATGAAGTAAAAAATGATACAATACAATTTAAAACTATGAATATGAATATAAACATAAGTTCGACATCTTTAAGAGATAAATTAGATCTAAAATATATTCCAAAAAAAATACAAGAAAAGGTAAATGATATATGGAACAAAGAATTAAAAGAATCATAGAAGTATTAGATTTAAAAAAAGCTGAAGACATTGAAGTTTTTGATCTTACAGATAAAGGGTATATTACAAATCAAGTGATCATTGCAACTGCCTTAAATACAAGGCATTCACTAGCATTACTAAGTCATTTAAAAACTGATTTGAAGCCTGCTGAAGAGTTCGTACGAACAGAAGAAGATGGTGACTGGACTATCGTTGATTTAGGAGATATTCTTATTCATATTATGACTCAAACATATAGAGATCAGTATTCTTTAGAAGAATTTTTATCAACTTTTCCTTTAGATACTTCTAAATAAATAAGAGGCGATTGCCTTTTATTTATGAGTTAAACTTTTTATCGTACTATAAATACTTTCTCAAAATCTCTTCTTTTAACTCTTTAGCACCATCTACAATTTTTTTAGCTTCATTGATTTTAGTTTCTAGTTTTTCTATTTTTGAAACTATTTGTTTTTGAATTTCTAGGGGTGGGAGTGGAATTTTAACAGATTTCACTCTTGGTATATTTAGATTATCAACCGTAGTACCTGTTGCTAATCCTGAAAATTGATTTTGAACAAAGCTACTTATTAAAATATTATATAAGTAATCTTTGTTTAATATTGTACTTATGTTAGCAAGTATTAACCAACCATCATGTACGCAACCATC
>CAWVZX010000010.1:0-17586 GCA_963934755.1 uncultured Arcobacteraceae bacterium
ATTTATAATCTTTTGCATCTTGGGTCATTTGAACTTCTTTTGGAAACCAAGTATTTCCCTCCATTACATCCCAAAGATTTAATGCCCAAGGATACTTTACTCTAGTAAAGTTTATCATTCCATCTGGATTACCTCCAAAAGTTCTTCTATCATTTATATTTTCAAGTGAACTTGGATTATATATTATTTTTCTATCCATGAGGCAACTCCAAGTAAATATTTTCTAAAATTTGGTTTTAGAAAAGGATTATATCTGAACTAACTTTAAAGTATTTTGATAGTTTTTTATTAAAAAAGTTAGTATAAAATAGGTGTGTCAATAAAGATTATTGACACCCTACACATTCTTGACTTCTATCAGCTACATCATTTACTGCTTCAGGCGATTGGCTTCTGAGGTAATATGTAGATTTTAAACCTAATTGCCATGCTAATGTATAAATCTGGTGTAAATATTTCCCGCTAGCTTTATCAAGACTCATAAATATATTTGTACTTTGACCTTGATCTATCCATTTTTGTCTAATGGCGGCTGCCCTAATGAGAGCTAGTTGATCAATTTCATATGCAGGAGTATAATAGCTCCAAGTTGTAGGATTTAAATTTGGTACTACTACTGGAATTTGACCACTTAAATTTTCTTCAAACCATCTTCTTTTGTATACTGGTTCTATAGCTTGTGTGGTACCTACTAGTATTGATATCGAACTTGTAGGAGCGATAGCCATGAGGTAACCATTTCTGATTCCTGTAGATTTAACTTTTTCTCTTAATTTATCCCAATCATAAGCATCATCAAACAAATCTTTTTGAACTAGTGCCTGTACTGCTTGAGGTGTATGGTCCATTGGCATAATACCCTTTGACCATTTTGAACCTTCAAAAGTTGGGTAAGTCCCTTTCTCAATGGCTATATTAGCTGAAGAGTTAATAGCATTATAGCTTATAGCTTCCATTATAGAATCAATTTTCTTAAGATGTTCATCTTCCCCCCATACAATAGATGATTCTGCAAGCATTTGCGCTTCACCCATCACCCCTAGTCCTATTGCTCTTGTTTTAAGATTGGTTGCTTTTACTTTTCTTAATGGATAAAAGTTAAGATCAATTACATTATCGAGCATTCTTATGGCTGTTGGTACAACTCTTTCAATATCTTTTTTTGTATTTATCTTACTTAAATTTACTGAGGCCAAATTACATACTGCTGTGTCTCCATCAATTTTTTCTTTTTCAACGATAAATATTTTTTTACCCTTTAAGCTATCTAAGGCAGTTACCTTATTTGCTTTTTTTATAATACCGCTATCCAAAGTAATACTTTCTTCTTCTTCGAAAGTTAAAATTTCACCATCTACTAATTCTACCCTGATTAAATAATGATTTGGTGCTGTATTTTGAAATATTTCCGTACAAAGGTTACTACTTCTTATTAATCCTATATGATTATTTGGATTTGCCCTATTTGCAGTATCTTTAAAGCATAAAAATGGACTACCTGACTCGAAATAAGAGGTTAATATTTTTTTCCATAGATTCTTTGCTTTCATCTGTTCTTTTGTAATAGAAGGATTATTTTCATATTCTATATATCTTTTTTCAAATGCTTCACCATTTAGTTCGGCTAAGTCTTTTACTTCATATGGATCAAATAGTGTCCAGTGCTCATCTGCTAAAATCCTTTTCATAAAAAGATCATTGATCCATAATGAAGGGAAAAGGTCGTGTGCTCTTCTTCTTTCTTCTCCTGAATTTTTCTTCAAATCGATGAAATCTTCTATATCCATATGCCATGGTTCAAGGTATACAGCAATTGCACCTTTTCTTGTACCTAATTGATCAACAGCAATGGCAATATCATTTGTAATTTTTAAAAATGGAACTGTACCTCCCGCTGCACTTTTATGCCCATCAATAACTCCGCCTAAGCTTCTAATTGAATTCCAGTCCCAACCGATACCACCACCAAATTTAGACAATAGTGCCATCTCCTTATATCCATCAAAAATACCTTCAATATTATCTGGACTTGAGCCAATATAACATGATGATAATTGATGTCTATTTGTTCTTGCATTTGATAAGGTAGGAGTTGCTAACATAACTTCAAATTTTGAGATTACATCATAGAATTCTTTTGCTTTAATTTGTTTATCTATTTCATTTTGAGCCAAAAACATTGCTATTCCCATAAACATTTGTTGTGGCAGCTCAATAGGATTTTTATTATTGTCTTTTAATAGATATCTATCATACAATGTCTTCATCCCTAAATAGTTAAATAAATAATCTCTACTTGGATCTATGTAGTTACTGAGCTCATCTAAATCATAATCAGTTTCTAGTCCTGGTATAATTCTTCCTGCTTCTTGACCACACTTAATGTAATCTCTTAAATGACAATATGCATTACCTTTTATTCCATGTGTAGATTTTCCTACTCTATGGTATAGGTCAAATAAGAATAACCTTGCAGCAACAAATGTCCAATTTGGAACATCAATGTCTATTTTTTCAACTGCAGTTTTAACTAAAGCATCTTGTATATCGCTTGAGCTCATTCCATCAATAAATTTAATTTGTGCATCGATTTCAAGCTCACTTTGGCTTACTCCTACTAGATTTTCGGTCGCGGAAATTGTGTTCTTTTGAATCTTTGTTATATCTAAAATTTCCTGACGACCATTTCTTTTGTTAATCATAATTCCCATTTACACCCCAAATTAAATCTATTTTTTTACATAGATAGTTTTTAATATTTTAGCTATTTTACACAAAATATTATTAAAAAATGAATTAAATTAGAATTAATTTTATTTAACCAATTTCATATAAGTTTTCAGCTAAAATAAAAATAATAATTAACACAAAAGGATTCGTATGGCTGTAAAAGTAGCAATAAATGGTTTAGGCAGAATAGGAAGATGTGTTGCACGAATAGTATCTTTGCGTAATGATGTTGAACTAGTGGCTGTTAATGCTAGTGGTAGCGAAGAGATGATTCAGTATAACCTCAAATATGATACAGTTCATGGAAATCGGCAAGATATTAGACTTGAAGATGGGTATATTTTTATTGGAAATGATAAAGCTAAACTATTTAGCGAACGTGATCCGTCAAAACTAGATTTCGCTTCTTTGGGTGTTGATGTAGTGCTAGAATGCACAGGCGCTTTCTTAACTCAAGAATCAGTGAGTGGTTACCTTAAAAATGGAATTAAAAAAATAGTATTTTCAGCACCTGCGAAAGATGAGACGCCAACTTTTGTTATGGGTGTAAATGAAAATAGTTACGCAGGCCAATCCGTAGTTTCAAATGCTTCATGTACAACAAATGGCTTAGCTCCAATGGCAAAAGTGCTTGATGATGCTTTTGGAATTGAAAAAGGTCTTATGACAACTATCCATTCATATACAAGTTCACAGCCCATTTTGGATGCAAAAGATAACAAAGATCCTAGAAAAGGAAGAGCTGGAACTGCAAACCTGATTCCTCAATCGACTGGTGCCGCAAAAGCTATCGGTAAAGTTATGTCACATTTAAATGGAAAATTAAATGGACAAGCCATTAGAGTTCCTACACCTAATGTATCTATTGTTGATTTAACAGTTACATTAAAAAAAGATGTAACAGCAAAAGAAGTACAAGAATCTTTTATAGAAGCTTCAAAAAGCAATCTAAAAGGGATTTTAGGAGTTGATACTGAGAGTAGAGTTAGCTCAGATTTTATAGGTGAATCATTATCAACAGTTGTGCCTTTGGATACAATTCAAGTTGTTGAAAAGAATATGGTAAAAGTGCTTTCTTGGTATGATAATGAGTGGGGTTATTCTACTAGATTAGTAGATATGGGAATATACGTAGTAAGAAATTAAGGTTAAATAAATATGAATATACAAGAAATAAATAAAATAGATATAGCAAATAAAAAAGTTTTTATTAGATGTGATTTTAATGTTCCTGTTGATGAATATCAAAATATTACTGATGATAGAAGAATTGTATCTGCTTTAAATACTATAAGATACTGTATTGATAACGATTGTGCAGTGATTATTGCTTCTCATTTTGGTAGACCAAAGAATGGTTTTGAAGAAAAGTATTCTTTAAAACCTGTAGCTAAAAGACTTCATACGCTTTTAAAACAAGAAATAAAACTTGCTCCAAATGTAGTATGTGATGAAACAATCGCAATAGCAAATGCCTTGAAAAGTGGTGAGATATTACTACTAGAAAACATGAGGTTTGAACCAGGTGAAACAAAAAACGATTTAGTCTTGTCACAAACATTAGCTGATATGGCGGATATTTTTATAAACGACGCTTTTGGTGTTTCACATCGGGCACATTCCTCAGTTGCTGGTATTGCTGAATATTTTGATAGCGAACACAAAGCAGCTGGTTTTTTACTTGCCAAAGAGATTAAATTTTTCTATCATTTAATAGAAAATCCAAAGAGACCATTTGTTTCTATTGTGGGTGGCTCAAAAGTATCTGGGAAACTTGAAGCTCTTAATAATTTGGTGCCTAAAGTAGATAAAATTATTATAGGCGGAGGAATGGCTTTTACATTTCTCAAAGCACTTGGACATGAAATCGGGAACTCATTAGTAGAAGTAGAATTGATACCAGAAGCTATAAAAATTATGAAACAAGCAAAAGAATTGGGTGTGAAATTTTATCTTCCTGTAGATGTGGTAGCAGCAGAATCATTTGATGGTGAAGCATTTGCAAAAGCAGTAACAGTACAAGAGATACCAAAAGGATGGATAGGACTAGATATAGGACCTGCAACATCGACGCTTTTCTCTCAAGCACTTGAGGATGCACATACTATTTTATGGAATGGACCAATGGGTGTTTATGAGATGGATAAATTTGCAAAAGGAAGTACTAAAATTTCTCATGCTGTAGCTTCTTCATATGCTACAACTGTAGTTGGAGGAGGGGATACTGCTGATTTAGTGAGAAGAACTGGAGATGAAGACGAGATGACATTTATATCAACAGGTGGTGGAGCGTCTTTAAAATTAATAGAAGGTAATATATTACCGGGTGTTAAAGCACTTCTATTAAAATCGTAAGTTAAATATTACATGAAAGTACTTTTAAATGGCGTAGGAAGAATTGGTAAAGCAATTCTTAGAATTGCTGAAGCTAAAAATAAATTTGAGATAGTTGCCATTAATGAACTCAATACAAATATAGAAAATATAGCTTATTCTATTAATTATGATTCAACATACGGCAAATTAGATGATAAATATAGAGTAAGAAAAAATACTATTTATAATAATAAAAGTAATATTCAAATACTTAATTATAAAAATATTTTTGACATTGATTTTAAATTACTTAATGTTGACCTAATTATTGATGCTAGCGGAAGTATTGTGGATTTAGACTACCTAAAAGAAAATCCCCATAAACCTCTTTATCTCACACATCCAAATTCCAAAGCAGATATAAATGTAATACTTGGGGTAAATGAAGATTTAGTTGATTATAAAAATCATAAAATTATTTCTACTAGTTCCTGCAATGCTACAGCATTATTGCCATTGCTAAAACTTTTAGATGATACTTATGGCATTGAATATGGTGATATTACAACAATTCATCCACTTTTAAACCATCAGAAAACACTTGATAGTGCATGTATAGGTAGTGAAAATAGAGACGTAAAATGTAATTTTGAATTTGGTAGAAGTTCTACTCAAAATATGATTCCTAGTCAAACTACAACTATAGATGCCTGTTCTTATGTAATGCCATCTATTAATCATGAAATCATTTCTTCAAGTTCTATTCGAGTTCCTACCCCAACTGTTGGTGCAATAAATATTACTGTAACTCTAAATAATGATTGTACTAAAGAAAACTTGATACAATTACTAAAGATGTATGAATCGACTCAAAAGTATAAAATAATTTATAATAGTACTTGTCCTTTGGTTTCAAGTGATTTTCAAGGAGAAGAGTATACTACTATAGTAGATCATAGATTCATTGATGTTAAAAAAAACAAGATGATAAAACTGGTAATATGGTATGACAATGAATGGGGTTATGCTTCAAAAGTTGTTGATATAGTAGCAAATCACAAAATATACAATAAACTTAAATAAAAAGGAAAACAAATGTTTGGAACAAGTAAAGAATTAAAAGAATATAATTTATCAGTAGATGAGTTAGCACAATTGCACTATGCAAAAATAACAAGCGCAAAAGGAGTAATTTGGATAAAATTAACTCCAGAAAGCACACCTAACACGGTAGCAAATTTTGCAAGTTTAGCAAATGATACATTTTATGATGGATTAAACTTTCATAGAGTAATTGATGGATTTATGGCACAAGGCGGTTGCCCAACAGGAACTGGAACTGGTGGGCCTGAATGGACTATTGCTTGTGAAACAGATGCAGCAAATCAAATTCATAGAAAAGGAAGTATTTCTATGGCTCATGCCGGAAAAAATACAGGAGGAAGTCAATTCTTTATTTGTTTTGCTCCTTGCCCTCATATAGATGGTGCACATACTGTATTTGGAGGAATTGAAGATTCTGATAAAACTAGTTTTGATGTTTTGGATAGTATTAGTCAAGAAGATACTATTGAAACAATTGAAATACTAAGTTCAAGAGACTAATAATTAATTAAATATTTAAAGGGATTAGTCTCTTTAAATATTTATCAATCTACCCGTTCAATCAAGATCTTATTTTACCACATCAAGTAAAAAATTATAAGACATATTAATCGAAGTAAATTTATCTTTTTCATTACCCTTATAAACATCTGGATGATACTTTTTTGCCATCAATCTATATTGTTTTTTTATGTCACTTCTTGTTAATTTATTTACTTCTAAATCAGATTCAAATAGATTTATAATATGTTTTTTCATAATGTCTTTTTGCGAGTATTTGCCATCACCAAATTGTTTTTTGAATTCGGCTTGTTCTTTTTGCTTGTTCATATGATTTATGATAAATAGATAAAAAATATTATTTAAAAGTAGTATAAGTAGAAAAACAAATGCAAAACTAAATGCAAAAAAAATCGAATTTAAAATGAAAAGTAATACGAAAAGTCTGTTGATTTTTTTCATTATTCTAACTTGCAGTACTTTTACAACTAACATTTTAGGATTGAAATATCTTATAATCATTACAAACTGAAAAAATAACGCTAAATATGAGTAATGATTGAGAGAGAATGTATTTATATGAATATCAAACCATGATAAATAAAGTATAGGAAAAGAGGTAAATAGAAAGAGTGAATGTAGTTTATTTGCTAAATTATCCATTATTTTATGTGGCACTCTATTTTCTCTAACGAATATTTTTTTTATTATAAAAAATACTATGGCGAGAAAAAATAGTGTTATCTTTTTAATCATATTATGTATTCACTTTCTTACTAATTACATATACTTTTTAAGTACATCTGGAATAGTAATCGTTCTATCTTCATTTTGATAGTTTTCCATTATTGCTACTAATGTTCTACCAACGGCTAAACTAGACCCATTTAAGGTATGACATAGCATATTTTTATTACCCTCTTTATATCTTATTTTAGCTCGTCTTGCTTGAAACTCTCGTGTATTTGAGATTGAACTAATTTCTCTATATGCATTTTGTCCTGGTAACCATACTTCTAAGTCAATTGTAGTTGATGCACTAAAACCAAGGTCACCTGTACATAACTGAACTTTTTGATGAGGTAAGCCTAGCGATGTAAGTAAATCACTAGCACATTCTACCATTTTGAGAAATATTTCTTCTGATTGTTCTGGTTTTGTAATGGCAACCATCTCAACCTTATCAAATTGATGCTGTCTTATTAAACCTCTTGTATCTCGTCCTGCACTTCCTGCTTCTTTTCTAAAGCACGGTGTGTATGATGTAAGCAATATTGGGAGTTCTTCTTTTTCTATTATCTCATCGTTATATAAGTTTGTAAGACATACTTCAGCTGTAGGAATAAGATATAAATCTTCACCTTCAATTTTAAATAAATCATCACCAAACTTAGGTAACTGACCTGTGCCTTCAAGAGTATTTGTATTTGCCATAAATGGAACACACCACTCTTCAAAACCTCTTTCTCTATTAAAGTCCAAGAAGTAGTTTATCAAGGCTCTTTCAAGTCTTGCGCCTATTCCTCGAAGTGCAGCAAATCGAGATTTTGCAAGTTTGACCCCTCGAGCAAAATCAATCATGCCATTTGTTTCAGCTAATTCCCAATGCTCTTGTGGCCCAAAAGTAAATGTTGGTTGTTCTCCTATAACAGATATAACAACATTCTCATTTTCATCAGATCCAAGAGGTACATTTTCGTCTGGAATATTTGGAATACCCATTGATATCTTTTGTATTTGTGTTTCGATCTCTCTTACTTCATCTTCGAGTTGTTGTTTGGTTTCTTTAAGTTTTGAAATTTCGTATTGTAATGGAGCTATATCTTTTCCGTCTTTTTTATATGCACCGAATTGGTTTGAAAGCAATTTTTGTTCTGCTTGATAAAATTCCATATCTTTTCTTTTTTGTTTTGCTTCTTCTGCTTTATCTTTTAATGAACTTAACAATTCTAAAGCAACACCTTTTTTCTCTAAGGCACTACTCACTAAAGTAAAATCATTTTGTAAAAGTTTTATATCTATCATTTATTGTCCTATTATTTATTTATTGTATTTTGAATTATTTTACAAATTTCTTCTTTTTTTACAAAGTCTGAACCCATGCTTACTATAAATTGACTAGCTTCTGCTACTGTTAATGTAGTTTCTTTTATTTTTGATTTATCTACAATCACAGTATATCCACTTGTCGGATTTGGACTTGTTGGAACAAATAGGACTAAAACATTTTCATATTTACTTAATACATAAGCAGGAACCCATAAATCATGTTTAGGATACTCAACTAAAACAACTTCTTTTTTTACATCTTTATTATTCGGAGTAAATAGTTCAGTTATCTTTTTTATTATAGAATAAATAGTTCGAATCGCCGGAACCTTTGCTATTGTTCTATCTATTATAGATACAACAAATGATTTACCAGCTCGTTCTATTGAAGAACCTACTAGTGCTAATATGATGATTACAATTACAAATAAAACACTTGTATACAAGGGGCTATTTGTATACGATGATACAAAATCAAAAAGCTGAACAGTGATGGAATTAACCCATAAAATCACTTGAACAACAACTAAGAAGGGTATTAGTGCTAATGCACCAAGTAAAATATATCTAACTAATTGTTTCATCTAATACTCCATAAAATTTTGCTATTATAACGAAAATAAACTAAGGATTGATTTTTGAGAATATTAAGTGGAATTCAGCCAAGTGGGATAATACATATAGGGAATTATTTTGGGATGATTAAAAAAATGATTGAATCCCAAAATGATGGAGAGTTATTTGCATTTATTGCATCGTATCATGCACTAACTTCGGTAAAAGACAAAGTAACTTTACAAAAAAACACCTTTGATGTTGCAGTAAATTTCTTATCATTGGGAATAGATCCAGATAAATCAACATTCTGGGTACAAAGTGATGTGCCAGAAGTTTTAGAACTATACTGGATACTATCTAACCATACACCAATGGGGCTATTAGAAAGAGCACATAGTTATAAAGATAAAACTGCTAAAGGTATTGCATCAAATCATGGATTGTTATCGTACCCAGTTTTAATGGCTGCAGATATTTTACTCTATGATTCAAATATTGTTCCTGTTGGAAAAGACCAAATCCAACATGTTGAGATAGCTAGAGATATTGCAAATACTTTTAATAATGCATATGGTAATATTTTAGTAATGCCAGAGTCAAAAGTAGATAAAGAAGTTGCAACAGTGCCAGGTACAGATGGAGACAAAATGTCTAAAAGTTATGGGAATACTATTGATATGTTTGGTTCTTTCAAAACTGTAAAAAAACAAGTGATGAAAATTACAACTGATTCAAAAGAATTAGATGAAGCAAAAGAATGGAAAAATTGTACTATTTATACTTTATGTAAACTTTTTATGAATGAAAGTGAATTAAAAGTATTACAAAAAAGATACGAAACTCCAGGTGAGGGATATGGACATTTTAAACTAACTTTGCTAGAAAAGATAAATGATTACTTTAAAGCGTTTACACAAAAAAGAGAATACTATAATGATAATCCTGAAGTTGTAAAAGAGATTCTGAAAAAAGGTGCTTTAAAAGCAAGTACAATAGCAAAAGGTAAGTTAAGAGTTATTCGTGATGCGGTGGGCTTAAATTATTAGGTTTAGCATTTTTTTATAAATAATTAGCTACAATCAATCTACAAATAATGAATTATTAAAAGGATATTAATGCTTTTGACTCCTGGTCCCACAGCCGTACCTGAATTTGTGAGAACTGCTATGAGCAGTGAAACTCAACATCACAGAACGCCCGAATTTGAAAATATATTTAAGGAAGCTAGAGAATTACTCTTAGAACTTTTTGATATGCCAGAAGCTGTAATGCTTGCATCAAGTGGAACAGGAGCTATGGAAGCTTGTGTTACAAACTTAACTCATAAAAAAGCTTTAACTGTAAATAGTGGTAAGTTTGGAGAAAGATTTGGTAAAATTTGTGATGCCCATTATATCCCTCACACTGAAATTAAACATGAATGGAATACACCCGTAAGTATTGATGAAATTGTTGATACTATTAAAAATGATACTGAAATAGATGCTATTTTTATTCAAATATGTGAAAGTGCAGGAGGGCTAAGACATCCAGTTGAAGATATTGCCAAAGCTGTCAAAGCTGTTAATAAAGATATTTCTATAGTTGCTGATGGTATAACTGCTATTGCTGTTGAAAAAATTGACACTAGGAATATTGATGCTATAATCACAGGAAGTCAAAAAGCACTTATGCTACCACCTGGTTTGTCAATGATAGGTTTTAGTAATGATGCTGTTGCAAAGATTGAAAAAAAATCTGCTGGATATTATTTTAATTTGGCTACAGAAATTAAAAGTCAAAAAACAAATACGACAGCCTGGACAGCTGCTACAACATTAATTATTGGCTTAGGTACTATTTTATCTAAGCTAAAAAAAGATGGATTTGAAAATCTTTATGCAAAAACAGCATTAAGAGCAAAAGCTACGAGAGAAGCATTTAAAGCTATTGGCTTAGAAGTATATCCACATACTCCAGCAGATGCTATGACGACAATTTATACTGAAGATTCCAATGCTATTAGAAAAGTATTAAAAGAAAAATTTAATTTAAATATTGCCGGTGGACAAGACCATCTAAAAGGTAAAATATTTAGAGTCAATCACATGGGCTTAGTAGCTGATTATGAAGCTTCTTGGGCAGTAAATGCAGTAGAAAAAGCACTAGATGATTTAGGTATAAGAACATTTGATGGAACTGCGAATAAAATATTTATGAAAATTAATAATTAATTATGATTTTCGAACATGAAATACCAACAGGAAGTCGATTATATTTTGGAAAATCAGCAAAGACGAAGCGACTAATAGAGTCAATATCAAGTGCATTTTTAGAGGAAAAAGGATTTGAAGAAATAATAACTCCTAATTTTTCTTATTCTGGACATCAAAGTATAGATGATGACAAATCATTGATTACCTTAAGCGATGAGGTAAACAATAGCTTAGCCCTTAGAGCTGATAGTACTTTGGATGTAGTTAGAATTATATCAAAAAGACTAGGACGTGCAACATTACATAAAAAATGGTTTTACATACAACCTGTTTTTACTTATCCTGCAAATGAGAATTATCAAATAGGTATAGAGTGGATTGGGCACCATTGTATTAGTGAAATAATTAATCTTAATTGTAATTTATTAAATAAATTAGAGATAGATTTTTTAGTGCAAATAGCAAATATCAATATACCTATGATTATTTCCAAAGAATATAATATAGATATAGATTTATTTAGAAATGCTGAAATTGGGGCATTATTTGCATTAGATTTTGAATGGTTAAGTAAGCTTATTCGTATAAAAACTTCTAATGAACTAGAAGAATTACTTGATATATTACCACTATGTCTCAAAGAAGAATGTAAAAAACTCATAACAATAACTAACAATATAGACTATGAAAATGTAAATATATCACCAATATTTTATAGTGCAATGAAATATTATGATGATATATATTATCGTGTTATTAAAGATAATTTAACAATAGCAAAAGGTGGTGGATACAAAAGTGATGGTATTAGTTCATTAGGATTTGCTGTATATACAGATAATTTATTAAAAGTAATAGAAGGATAAAAATGAGTAAAGCAGATGTAATAGTAGGAATTCAATGGGGTGATGAAGGTAAAGGGAAGATTGTAGATAAACTTGCTCAAGAATATGATATGGTTTGTAGAAGTCAAGGTGGACATAATGCAGGCCATACTATTTGGGTAGATGGTGTTCGATATGCTTTACATCTTGTTCCTTCAGGAATTTTAAATGCTAATGCAATAAATGTAATTGGGAATGGTGTAGTATTAAATCCTGAATCGATTATAAAAGAGATGGAGCAGTTTGCGAATTTAGAAGGTAGAATGTTCATATCTGATAAAGCACATCTAAATCTACCTTATCATGGTTTAATAGACCAAGCAAGAGAAAAATTAAAAGGTGACAATGCTATTGGAACAACCGGAAAAGGTATCGGACCTGCTTATGCTGACAAGATCAACAGAATTGGACATAGAGCTGGGGAGTTATTAAATCCAGAACAACTTTGTGAAAATATTATGAACTATTTCAAAGAAAACAAAGTTATTTTTGATGTAATTAAGGTATCAGTACCGAATAAGGAAGAGCTCTTATCTGAGTTGATAACTTATAATGAGAAGTTAGGAAAGTTTATTGCCAATACAACAAATTTAGTTTGGGATGCACTTGATGCAGAAAAAAAAATACTTTTAGAAGGCGCACAAGGAACAATGCTCGATATTGATCATGGAACTTACCCTTATGTTACTTCAAGCTCAACAGTAAGTGCTGGTGCTTGTACAGGACTAGGACTAGCACCTTGTGACATTGGTACAGTAACTGGAATAGTTAAAGCTTATACTACGAGAGTTGGAAATGGACCATTTCCAACTGAAGATTTTACGCAAAGTGGTGAAACTATGGCTGATGTAGGAAAAGAAGTAGGAACAACAACAGGACGAGGAAGAAGATGTGGTTGGTTTGATGCAGTTGCCGTAAAACACGCAAGTAGATTAAATGGTTGCAATCAGTTATCTTTAATGAAGCTAGATGTATTAGATGGTTTTGAAACTATTAAAATATGTGTAGCCTATGAAGTTAATGGAGAAAGAATTAATTATGTACCTTCAAGTATGGAAAACATAATACCAATTTATGAAGATATTAAAGGTTGGAATAGTGTTGTAGGCTGTAGAGAATACAATAAATTACCAGAAGCTGCAAAACAATATATTCAAAGAATTGAAGAATTAACAAAAACAAAAGTAGGTATTATCTCAACTAGCCCTGAGAGAGAAGATACAATTATAAGAAAATAAGGAAGTAGCCATCATGAAATTAAAGAAACAACATAGCCCTTATATAGCAAGAAAAATAATTAAAGATATTATTAATGCATCTTTTATAGAAGTAAGAAAAGAGAAATCTATGATTACTGAAGAATGTAAAAGAATAATAAATGAAGATATTCAAAAAGAGATTGAACTAGATCATGCAGTAGATGATTTATTAGAGAAACAAGAAGATGAAATAGAATTTTACAAGGCAGATTATAGACAATTATTTTGGATGACTAAAAAAAGAATGGCAAATGATTTTGGAGTGAATTTAAACTTAGAAGATAGATTCTCTATTATTGCTCACATGATTATGGATTATTTATATGAAGAAGATTTTATTCATTTTACTGTAAGCGATAATCAAGTGAAGAATCTTATTGCACTATCAATAAGTACTTTTATACAAGGTTATGATGAAGCTGATACATTAGCATATGAGAAAATTAAAACATATA
This sequence comes from uncultured Arcobacteraceae bacterium, assembly GCA_963934755.1. Classification (GTDB taxonomy): domain Bacteria; phylum Campylobacterota; class Campylobacteria; order Campylobacterales; family Arcobacteraceae; genus JAIOSF01. Next base: position 14,052 of record CAWVZX010000010.1, read on the forward strand.
AAAGAAAGCTAATACCTGGTACCGAAGATTACGATATAGTATTTGGAAGACTGTATGAAGAAGAATTAATAAAAAAAGGTTTAATATAAAAGGACGGTTATGAAAGAAATCTATATATATTTAGAAAATGGTACATTTTTAACTGCTAAATCATTTGGAGCAGAGGGTACATGTGTGGGTGAAATTGTATTTAATACTTCATTAACCGGATATCAAGAAATTATTACAGACCCAAGTTATGCAGGTCAATTTATTACGTTTACAATGCCAGAAATTGGTAATGTAGGTGTAAATAAAAATGATAATGAAAGTGAACAGGCATATTGTAAAGGTGTTTTAGTACGAGCGTATAATGATGTGTATTCAAATTTTAGAGGCGAAAGAAGTTTAGCTGATTTACTCAAAGAAAATAACACTTTAGGTATATGTGATATTGATACAAGATATATAACAAAAATGCTAAGAGACAATGGCGCAATGATGATGATAGCTTCAACAGAAATTGATAATGTTGAAGAATTAAAGCTTTTACTAGATTCAAGTCCTCGAATTGAAGATATTAATTATATTGAACAAGTTACTACATCACAAAGTTATATACATAAAAATGGTGCCTGGAATATGTCTACAATGTCATATAATAAAGCACTAATGAGTGATAAAAAAGTTATTGTAATTGACTTTGGTGTTAAAAGAAATATTTTAAACGAGCTTGTAGCCTCAGGATTGGAAGTTGAAGTTGTTCCAGGTAGTTTTAAAGCTGAAGATTTAATTAGTAAATTTAATGATAGATTAATAGGAGGAATTTTTCTTAGTAATGGTCCTGGTAATCCTTTAACATTAACAAAAGAAAAAATTGAAGTACAAAAATTAATAGAGCAAAATATTCCAATATTTGCAATATGCTTAGGACATCAGATGCTAAGTATTGCACATGGTCATGATACATACAAATTAAAATTTGGCCAACATGGGGGAAATCATCCTGTAAAGAATAAAAAGAATGTAGTAGAAATTACTGCTCAAAATCATAACTATAATGTACCTGATTCTATAGCTGATATTGCAGATCTTACACATATAAATTTATTTGATAATACAATTGAGGGTGTAAAGTATAAGAATAGACCAATATTTTCTGTACAGCATCATCCTGAAGCAAGTCCTGGTCCACATGAAAGTAAATACATATTTAAAGAGTTTGCAGACTCTATTAAGTAAGAAATTTAAGGCTAGCTTTAAAGTTGCCTTTTTTTTATACAAGTTAATACAGAGGAGAAATCATGAAAGAAACAATTACATTTATAGGTAATGGTAATATGGCATTATCAATTGCACAAGGCTTAAAAGAGGCATGTAATATTGAAGTTGTAGGTAGGGATATGGTGAAATTATATAAATTTGAAAATAATCTTGGTGTGAAAATAAAAAAAGAAATATATGAAGATTTTGATATGACTCATAAAAAAATCATTCTCTGTGTAAAGCCAGCAAATTTAGATGAAGTTGGTAAAAGATTAAAAGGAATAGCAACTCAATTGTATTCTGTATTAGCTGGGACAAGTATTTTATCATTAAAAGCAAATATTAAATCAACTGGAACTGTTCGAGTTATGCCAAATTTATGTGCTAGTGTTGGCGAATCGATGACAACAATGACTGGAGATATTAATTTGAAAACAGAAGCAAAAGTGTTATTTAAATCTATAGGGGAAACGGTATGGCTTAGTAGTGAAAAAGAACTAGATATTGCAACCGGAGTTGCTGGAAGTGGTCCTGCTTATTTATGCTTAATTCATGAAGCTTTATGTGATGGAGCAGTAAAGCAAGGTATGAAACGAATAGATGCAATAGAAGTTACAAATGGTTTATTTAAAGGTTTTGGAGAGCTTATATCAACTATCCATCCAGCATTATTAAAAGATGGAGTAATGAGTCCTGGGGGAACAACAGCTGCTGGATATGCAGCATTAGAAAAAGGTAATGTTCGAAATAGCTGTATTGATGCAGTAGAGCAAGCTTATAAAATAACACAAAAGTAAGAATATAAATATAAATAATTGCTATCAAATTTTAAAGGAATTTTTATAATTTCTATGATAAAGTACTAAAAATTAATATAGGAGAAAGAAAATGGCCGTAATTATTACAGATACATGTATATCATGTGATGCTTGTTTAGATGAGTGCCCAACTGAATCAATCGTAGATAATGATGAAAATCCAACAGGTGAAGATATTTATTATGTTAATCCTGAAACATGTACAGAGTGCGTAGGTGATAATGATGCACCTGCATGTGCAGACGCTTGTCCCACAGAAGGTTGTATTGTTTGGGATGATTCAAGTGTCGCTCCAAATCAACCTAGAAATACCAATAGAGGCGCCGATGGCGAACCTTGTGTGCTAGATTAGATTTTGAATTTATAAAGCTTAATATCTTATTAAAAAAGGCAAGAGAATTTATTCTCTTGCCTTTTTATTATTATTAAGCTATAATCCACAACTTTATTAAAAACAGGAGAGTATAATGGAACAAACATTATCAATAATCAAACCAGATGCAGTAGCAAAAAATGTTGTCGGTAAAATACTATCAAGATTTGAAACAGCTGGGTTACGAATAGCAGCAACACGAAAAATGCAGTTAAGCAAAGCAGATGCAGAAGCATTTTATGCGGTACATTCAGAAAGACCGTTTTTTGGAGAACTTGTAACATTTATGATTTCTGGACCAGTTGTAGTGACTGTTTTAGAAGGTAATAATGCAATGACTATAAATAGAGACTTAATGGGTGCAACAAATCCAAAAGAAGCTGAAGCTGGAACAATTAGAGCTGATTTTGCAGAATCAATTGATGCTAATGCAGTACATGGCAGTGATTCAGTAGAAAATGCAAGTAATGAAATAAATTTCTTTTTTGCACAAAAAGAAATTTGTTAGTTTATAATACAAGAATTTGAATAAATGAAAATCGAATTTAGAAAAATACCATTACAAGAAACTGAATTTGAAATAATATCAAATTCAGTTAAGTTTTTAGGTACTTTTAGTAAGATATCATCAAAACTTGCAAAAATTAAATCACGAGTAACTGGAAACTACGATGTAGATTGCTGTAAATGTGCTGTGACATTTAGTCAAGCAATTGATAATCAGATAAATTTCTTGGCTTCTGATGGTATTTATTCCTCTGAACAAGAGGAAGAAGAACTTGTAATTATTGAAGTTGAAGAACATATTATGGATTTTGATGAAATATTACATAGTGAGATTGAATCACTAAAATCAGAGTATCATGTATGTGATGCTTGTAAAAAAAATGACAATTTTGTCGAAATAGAATATTAAGGATAAGAAATGGCAGTACCAAAGAGAAGAGTGAGTCACTCACGAAGTGCAAAGAGAAGAACACATTATAAAATTACATTAAAAAGACCAGTAAAAGATACTGATGGGACATGGAAAATGCCTCATAATATAAATCTTACAACAGGCGAATATAAAGCATAATGCTTACAATAGCTATAGATG
>CAWVZX010000011.1:0-17104 GCA_963934755.1 uncultured Arcobacteraceae bacterium
TCATACAAGTAAGCATTTTTATACACTTCTTTTATAGCTAAAGCAGTTTTACCTGTCCCTAATATTCTCATACCCTATCCTATTCTTATCTTATTTTTAAACTAGCTAATGCGATAATATTTGTTATAAATGCAATAATCCAAAAACGCACTATTATTTTATTTTCCATCCAACCTTTTTTTTCAAAGTGATGATGAATAGGTGCCATTAAAAATATTCTTTTCTTCCTGTACTTAAAACTTCCTACTTGCAATATGACAGATATAGCTTCTAGCACAAATATGAAACCTATAACCAATAACAATATTTCACTTTTAGCAACTATTGCCATATAACCCATAAATCCACCGATTGTCAAGCTTCCACTATCCCCCATGAATACTTGTGCAGGATGAGAATTGTACCATAAGAAAGCGAGTAATGAGCCAATAAATGATGCGCCTACAATTGATAATTCACCTACTTGTTTAATATTTGGAAGTAGTAAATATTCACTTAAAATGGCATGTCCTGTAATATAAATAATAAGCGATAGTGTAAAAAATGCTAACATTGAAGGTACTGTAGCTAAGCCATCTAATCCATCTGTTAAATTAACAGCATTTGTACTAGCTATCATAACAAGTATCCAAAATATTATTGAATAAAATCCCATATCAAATAAAGGTGTTTTTTGAAATGGGATGTGTAGTGTAGTGGTATGCTTAGCATAAAATAATATTCCAATAATGAGCAAACCTGCAAACATTTGTAGTAGTATTTTTATTCTAGGAGCTAATCCCTCATCATTTTTATTATTTGTTATCTTTGCTAAATCATCTTTTATACCTATAGCAGCAAATAAAGTAATTGTTACTATTGCCCCGACAACATAAATATTATTTAATTTAACAGTTAAAATGCTAGCAATTAAAGTAGTAAACACAAAAACTAATCCACCCATTGTTGGCGTTCCTATTTTTGCTTTATGCGTATCTGGAGCAAGCTCATAAATAGGTTGATTTGCTTTTTTTTCTTTTGCCCAAATTAAAAATTTAGGCATTAAATATATTGTTAAAAAAAATGCAATAAAAAAACCTAGTCCTGCTCGAACAGAAATGTACTGTAAAATATTAATATCAAGATGTCTGTAAAACCAATAAAGCAATGTTTAACCTTTTTAAAGTAGTTGTGTGTTAAAATTATAAATAAAAAGTATTCTATCTAATCTAGCCAAAAAAGGTAATAAATTATATGTATGCAACAAAAAAAGCCCTATTAATCATCACAGATGGAATTGGTCACAATAGTTCATGTGAATTTAATGCATTTGCAAATGCTACGAAACCAACTTATGATAATTTATTTAAAAATATACCTTATAGTTTAATCAAAACATATGGGGAATATGTAGGTTTACCTAGAGGTCAAATGGGGAATAGCGAAGTTGGTCATATGAGTATAGGCTCTGGCCGTGTATTATATCAGGACTTAGTCAAAGTTAATATTGCTATCAAAGAAAATACATTAAAAGACAATACAATCTTCAAAAATATTTTAAAATCTTCACGAGATATTCATATCATTGGATTACTAAGTGATGGTGGTGTTCATTCCCACATCAACCATATTATTGCAATGGCTCAAATAGCAGAAAAAAATGCTAACAATGTATTTTTACATCTCATCACAGATGGAAGAGATGTAGCTCCAGATAGTGTAAAAATATACCTAAATCAAATAACTAAGATATGCAATGCAAGTATAAAAATAGCTACACTAAGCGGTAGATACTATTCAATGGATAGAGATAGCAACTGGGATAGAGTTGAAAAAGCTTATCAACAAATAGTCAATGCATTAGACCAATCAAAACATAGTGCACTTGAGTATATTGATAAAGAATATTCAAAAGGTATCTATGATGAATTTATAGAGCCTATGAGTTTTAATAATTACAAAGGGATGCGAAAGAATGACGGAGTTATATTTGCAAACTTTAGAAGTGATAGAGTAAGAGAATTAAGTGCAGCATTTGCAGATGAAAATTTTAATCACTTTGAAACAAAAAAGATTAAGTTAAATATTGCAACAATGACACAGTATGATAAAAACCTTCCTCTACCTATTATGTTTCCAAAAGATGCACCACAAAATACACTAAGTGAAATAATTGCAAATCATAATTTAAAACAACTTCACATAGCAGAAACTGAAAAATATGCGCATGTGACATTTTTCTTTAATGGAGGAATAGAAGCTCCATTTAAAAATGAAAGTAGAGTTTTAATTCCATCGCCAAAAGTAAGTACCTATGACTTACAACCTGAAATGTCTGCCCCAGAAGTATCCAAAGAAGTTCAAAAAGGAATTGAAAAAGGAATAGACTTTATTGTTGTTAACTTTGCAAATGGAGATATGGTTGGACATACTGGAGTTTTTGAAGCAGGTGTAAAAGCAGTTGAGGCAGTTGATTTAGAATTAGGGAAAATAATAAAGAAAGCCAAACAAAGAAATTATAATATAATTCTTACAAGTGATCATGGAAACTGTGAGATGATGAAAGATGAAAATGGCAAGGTATTAACAAATCATACTGTTGGTGATGTATATTGTTTTGTTATTTCAAATAGTGTAAAAGAAGTTAAAGAAGGCTCATTAAATAATATTGCTCCAACTGTCTTAAAACTTATGAATATAGAAATACCAAAAGAGATGGACGAAGCATTAATTTAACGATAAATATGTCTCAATTAACAATAAATGAAGTACAAAACCCCAAAAGTGATTATACAAAACAGCTTGTTACAAGCAATTTCAAAAATAGAGAGTTGAGAAGATGATAAAAAAATTTCTTATATTAATATTTATAATTACTTTTTCTGTGATTATGGGATTAATTGTACTATATTCACAGATTAGATTAGATTTAGATAAAATTGTTAATTATACACCAAGACTAACTACTCAGTTTTTTGATAAAAATGGTATCCATTTAGGGAATGTCTTTGACAGGGAAAATAGATTGTATGCTAAATACAATTCTATTCCCTCTGGAATTACTGAAGCCTTAGTTGCAATTGAAGATACAAAGTTTTTCGAGCATAATGGTATTAATATAGATGCAATTTTAAGAGCAATTATAAAAGATATTAAAGCTATGGCATTAGTCGAAGGAGCTAGTACTTTAACTCAACAATTAGTAAAAACCATGGTTTTAACAAGAGATAAAAAATTAATAAGAAAATTAAAAGAAATCATGTTAGCTCTTCGCTTAGAGTCACTTTTAACAAAAGAAGAGATTTTAGAAAGGTATTTAAATCAAGTTTATTTTGGACATGGATATTATGGTATTAGAACTGCCTCACTTGGTTATTTTCACAAAGAATTAGACCAATTAAATTTAAAAGAAATTGCTATTTTAGTAGGACTTCCAAGAGCTCCAAGTTTTTATGACCCTACTAGAAACTTAAAATATTCGCTTATTAGAGGTAATCAAGTAATAAAAAGATTAAAAACACTTGGCTGGATAAGTACCACAGAATATGAAACTGCAATAAATTATATACCAACAGTTTATGATGATACCTTATCAAAGAATAAAGCACCATATATTTTAGATACAGCAATAAGTGAATTAAAAAATGATGTTGAAGATTTAAAAACTGGGGGCTATAAAATTCATTTAACTGTAGATGCTCAAGCACAAAGAATTTCAAGAGAAGCACTCAAATATGGATATGATAGAATTGTCAGAAGAGATAGAAACTATGATACAAATCAAAGTACTTCAAAAACTTTAAATGGTGCTATTATTGTATTAGAAAACAATACAGGCGCGATATTATCAATGGTAGGTGGAGTCGATTATCAAACTTCTTCCTTTAATCGAGCAAGACAAAGTGTAAGGCAGCCAGGAAGTGCAATTAAACCATTTATATACCAAGTAGCATTAAATCTTGGTTATTCAACAGCTAGTAACCTTGTAGATATCTCACGAACTTATAAATATTACACATCTGATAATGAAGAAAAAGTCTGGGAACCAGAGAACTACGAAAAAAATTTAAAAGGATTAACTACATTCAGATATGCATTGGTTCATTCAAGAAATCTTGCTACAATTAATTTAGTGACAGACATAGGTATAGATATTTTATATAAAGAACTTGAGAGATATGGATTTAAAAATATTCCCTTTGACTTATCTATCGCACTTGGAAGTTTTGGAATCTCATTAGTTGATTTAAGTGAGAAATATACTATCTTTTCTAATCATGGAATTATGGTTAAACCTTATTTAATAGCTAGTATGACAAATAGATATGAACAACAAGTAGTATTTAGAAAAGAAGAGAAATATATTACATCACCTTCACAAGCATATTTAATGACTTCCATTCTAAAAGATGTAGTACAAACGGGTACGGGAAAAAATGCAAGGGTAAATAGTATTGAAATAGTTGGTAAAACGGGTACTACGAATAATAATATCGATGCATGGTTTTGTGGTTATTCCCCCTCATTACAAACTATTGTTTGGTATGGAAATGATGATAATAAACCAATGGGTAGACGAGAAACTGGTGGGAGAACTGCTGCACCAGCATTTGCCTATTTTTATAGAAACTGGCTAAAATTACATCCTGAAATACAAAGAAAATTTGTACAGCCAAATAATGTTTTTACTTTAAAGTTTAATAATAAAGATGAAGTTTTTACAAAAATATCAGATATGCCAAAAAATGAAATTAATATGGAAATACAAACAGAATACTTAAAAAACAATAATATATTATTCTAATACATATACTTTGTGTAACCAAACTGTAATTTATGTAGTTTATAATTCCTTATAATAAAAAAAGGAATTATAAAATGACTATGAAAAAAACAGCTATCGCTCTTTTGACTGCGTCCACATTAACAGTGAGCTTAAGTGCTAGAGATCAAATAAAAATTGTTGGATCATCAACTGTATATCCATTTTCATCAGCAGTTGCTGAAGAATTAGGTGCTATTACAAACTACCCTACTCCTGTAGTTGAATCAACTGGTTCAGGTGGTGGTATGAAATTATTTTGTGCTGGTAATGGTATGAATACTCCAGATATTGCAAATGCATCAAGAAGAATGAAAACAAGTGAATTCGAACTTTGTCAAAAAAATGGTGTAACTGATATTACTGAAGTACTAATTGGTTTTGATGGTATTGCATTTGCTCAAGCTAAATCAAATGCACCTTTTTCTATAACTAAAAAACAATTACTACTAGCAGTGGCAGCTGAAGTGCCTTCAAAAGATGGTAAATCACTTGTCGTAAATCCATATACAAAATGGTCTCAAATTGATGATTCATTAGCAAATCGAGAAATTATTATTTATGGTCCTCCTAAATCTTCTGGAACAAGAGATGCTTTTGAAGATATGATTTTAAAAGGTCAAACTAAAAAAATGAATGCTTATACATCTTTATATAAAGCAGATAAAGTTAAAAATAAAGCATACAAGAAATATAATAAAATTAGAACTGATGGTGTTTATGTTCCAAGTGGTGAAAATGACAACTTAATTGTTGCAAAACTAAATAAAAATAAAGCTGCATTTGGTATTTTTGGTTACTCTTTCTTAATAGAAAATTTTGACAAAGTACAAGGTGCCAAAGTCAATAACGTATTACCAACTCCTGATACAATTTCAAGTGGCAAATACCCTATTTCAAGAAGTTTATTTTTCTATACTAAAAACTCACATGCCAAAGCTGTTCCAGCAATGTCAAAATATGTAGATATGTTTATGGGTGAGAATATGATTGGTAGTTATGGGATTTTAGGTGAAATTGGTCTAATTTCATTACCAGAAGCTAAAAGAACAAAGATAAGAACTTCTGTATCTAAACGAACAAAACTTACTTTAGAAGAATTATCTAAAAAATAATAAAGATTCATACTAAAAAAAGGGGAGAGATTAACATCTTCGCTTTTTTTAAAACCCAAACGAAACTATTTATCTTCTAAAGTAAATCTAATATTTATTTTATCCAACAACTTTTCGAATAATGAGAAATATTTTCTTGCTTCGCTTTTATCGTAAGAACCTATAGATATGACAACAAATCGTTTATCATTTTTAATTTGAGGTAAAGATGAAAAATCAATCTCTGGTGGAATTTGTTTCATTAGATCAATTAAATCATTTTCACTACAATCAGCTTTTAAAAAATATCTATATTTTTCTTTATTTTTAGGAAAATACCTATCTAATGCTTCTATTACCATACTTTGTGCCATAGAAGGAAACCCTGGTGTAAAAAAATATCTTTCTTCTAAACTAAACCCTGGCACATTGTTTACTATATTTTTTAATTGTTTTGAATTTATAGGTAAATGTGCCATATTAATACGATGGGGATATGCTTCATTTCCAAACCGGTCTATTATGCATTTTTGAGTGTTCTTATTTTGTTCCATTACTCCAGAAGTAAATATATTCGCAGCACAAACTCGTGTATAATCATCTGGAGTTGCACCAATGCCACCAAAGCAAAATAAAACAGCATCTGGGTCATTTTTAATCAATCTAAAAACATCTTCAATAAAATGGGGTTCATCTTTGATCACAAAACTTGCCTTCTGTTCCCAGCCTCTTTTTAAAAGTTCATTATTTAGAAATGAAAAATGAGCATCTGTACGACGCCCATTTAAAAGTTCTGTACCAATAATGACAGAATAAAAGTTCATTTATATTTTTCTTTGAATAAATGTATCCATTTCATCAACAATTTCTTCAATTGACCTTTCACCATTTATTTTACTAATGATATTTCTTGATTCATAAAAAGCTTGAATATCTTCTAGTGGCTCTGTATATACTTTCATTCTATTATTAAAAACATTAACATTGTCATCAGCACCTCTTGCTCGTCCCAGTACTCTATCACAAGCTACTTCTTCTGATACTACAACTTCAATTACATTGATTAATTCAACATCAGATTCATTAATAAGATATTTATCTAACTCTTCCATTTGTTCTTGGCTTCGTGGATACCCATCAATTAGAACTGTAGGTGTTGGTGCATTTTTGATGGCAGTTACAATTGTTTTTATAACGATATCAATTGGTACTAAGTTACCTGTACTTACATATTCATCAATTGTTTTACCAAGTTCACTACCAGTCGATACTTCAGCTCTAAACATATCACCTGTACTATAATGTGTAATATCATCGTGCTTTGCAGCTATAAGTTCTGCATCTGTTGTTTTACCACTTCCTGGTGCACCAATGATTAAAAATAATTTTTTCATGTTTTTCCTTACTTGCATTAAATTAAATCTATTATATCTAATAATATTTAAACTTAATAATACTGCTTTTATCCTAACTATGATCTAATTGTTTTAATAGTATTATATACTAAGAATATCTGATTAAAAAATTGTAAACCAATGATAAGCTTAGTATACGATGATAAAGATTTAGCAAAAAAAAAGATATAGAAATCTTGAACAGTTTTACTATATTAAAGCATAAAAATTTTCAATAACAATCTAATCTTAAACTAGCTATAATCTTAAAGAAATACTACAAACTTTGGATTAATATGCATCTCTTAGCAAATAAAAATATTCTTATAGCAGTAACTGGAAGTATCGCTATATATAAAACACTAGAACTTATCAGACTTTATATTAAATCAGGAGCAAATGTAAAAGTTATCATGACCAAAAGTGCTAAAAAATTTGTTTCCGTACTTACATTTGAAACAATTTCACAAAATAGAATTTTAGATGAGGAAAATGAAAACTGGGAAAAAGAAAGTATAAACAATCATATAGCTATAGGTAAATGGGCTGATATGCTCATCATTGCACCTGCGTCTGCAAATACTATAAACAAATTATCAAATGGAATTGCAGATAATATTCTTCTCCAAACTATACTTGCATATCCAAAAATCAAATTGCTAGTTCCAGCAGCAAATACAAATATGATCAATAATCACTTTACAAAAGCTAGTTTAGAAATGTTAAAATTATCTAATTTTAAACTTATTCAAACTCAAACAAAAGAATTAGCTTGTAGAGATATAGGGGATGGAGGGATGGCTAATATTGAAGATATTTTTCATGCCACAGTCAAAGAAATTTTAAAAGATGATTATTGGAAAAATAGAAAAGTTGTACTAACAGGTGGGGGAACTATCGAGAAAATAGATGACGTAAGGTATATAAGTAATTTTAGTAGTGGTAAAATGGCTACAAATTTAGCAATAGCCTTATACTATAGGGGTGCTTATGTATGTTTCATTACAACAAAAAATCTTGACATGCCAAAAGAGATAAATACTATTCTTGTTCAATCATCAGATGAGATGCTTAAATATACTCAAAATACTCTAAACACGGAAACGAAACTTAATTGGAAAAAACCTTATTTCTTTAGTGTATCAGCTGTGAGTGATTATGTACCAAGTTGTGCACAGTCTGGGAAAATAAAAAAAGATAATATCGGAGATATTTGGGATTTAAAACTAAAAAAGAATATTGATATCCTCGAGTCAGTGCATAAAGATGAAATATATACAATAGGATTTAAAGCAGAGTTAGATAAATCATCTGCGAAAATAAATGCCAAAGATATGCTAAAGAAGAAAAATATAGATGCCGTATGTTTAAATATTATAGATAGTCAAAATAATTTTGGTTCTAATGAAAATGAAATAGATTTGATTACAAAAAATGTGAATATACATTTGCCTAAAGATACAAAGCTAAACTTATCGCTTAAACTTTTAGATAGTCTAAAAGAACAATTTAGTGAATAAAATAAATATTCCATCGCATATTGCCCTCATCATGGATGGGAATGGTCGATGGGCTAAAGAGCGAGGTTTAAATAGAACGGCAGGTCATGAAGAAGGTGCAAAAATAGTTAGAAATATCACTATTCATTGTAGTAAAATCGGGGTAAAGTACCTTACTCTTTATGGCTTTAGTACTGAAAATTGGACTAGACCAAAACTCGAAGTCGAATTTCTAATGAGACTTTTGGAAAGATACCTTAAAAGTAAATTATCGATATATTTTGAGAATAATATCAAATTTAAAGCTATAGGAGATTTAAGTAAGTTCTCTACAAAACTACAAAATATCATCAAATCCACGGAAGAAAAAACAAATTCCTGCACAGGACTTACTCAAATATTAGCTTTAAACTATGGAAGTCGTAATGAGATTACGAGAGCATTAAAAAAACTCACTGAAAAAAACTTAGAAATTACTGAAGAAAATATTCAAAGTTGTCTTGATACCGCAAATATTCCTGATGTTGATTTACTTATTCGTACAAGTGGAGAACTAAGAGTTTCGAACTACTTATTATGGCAAATTGCATATGCTGAAATGTTTTTTACAAAAACATACTGGCCTGAGTTCAATACGCATGAACTTGATGATATAATCTCAGATTTTAAACAAAGAGAAAGGCGATTTGGTGGAATTTAATATCTTTCTGATTTCATTTTTTGGACTTATCCTCGGAAGTTTTCTTAATATGTTAATATATAGATTGACTCTTGGGATTTCTCTCTTTAATCCAAAAAGGTCATTTTGTCCTATATGTAATAAAAAAATACAATGGTATGAAAATATCCCTGTACTTTCTTTCATTTTTTTAAAAGGTAAATGTTCGAATTGTCATAATAAAATATCATTGACCTATCCTTTAGTTGAAATATTAACTGCTTTTATAACAGTAATTTTATATCTTAAATTAGGACTAACAAAAGAGTTATGTTTTATGTTATTGATTTCTTACATTTTGATACTACTCTCATTTATCGATTTTAAATATAAAGCAGTACCTGACTATTTACTTGTAGTTTTAGTATTAGTAGCATTTACTTATATGCTTATATATAAAGTTGAAAATATAGTAGTTTTTTTTATATTTGCTGGTGGAATATTTATGATGGATTTTTTTGTAACTTTTTATATTCAAAATATTAAATCTTATTTACTAAAAGATGATTCATTGAAAAATCAAAAAGCGATGGGTGAAGGAGATATTCCTATTATAGCAATTATTGGCGGTTTATTAGGTTTAAAACTTGGTCTAATTGCTATATTTTTATCAGCAGTTTTTGCTATTATTCCATCAATTATAAATATAACATTAAAAAAAGAAATAGAAACTGCATTTATTCCTTATTTATCCTTGGGATTTTTTATCACATATGTATTTGAAAAAAATTTACAAAAAATTTTAGAATGGCTAAATTTACTATGAAATTATTAAAAAAATATTTACTTATTAACTATTCTCAAACATTTTTCCCTATATTTTTAACTTTATATGCAATCACATCTATAATTTTTTTAGTGAAAATTGCTTCATTAACTTCAATAATACAAATTAATTTTTTAGAACTTATAGAACTATACTCTTATTCTATTCCAATAATATTGTTTTACACACTACCTATATCTATTTTTTTTGCAATAGCATTAACGCTTAGTAAACTATCTAGTGAATATGAGCTTATAGTCATTACTAGTTTTGGATTAAACCCAATAAAAATTTTAAACTTTCTATTCCCCACTTTATTGTTATCTTCAGTATTATTACTATTATTATCATTAGCACTTATTCCAAAAGCTGATTATATGAAAAAAAAATTTCTTGACAGCAAAAAAACTGAGGCACAATTCAACATCAAGGCAAGTGAGTATGGACAAGCTTTCGGCAAATGGTTAATGTATGTAAATAAAGAAGATAAAGGTATTTATAAAGATATTGTATTATTTCAACAAGATCAAATAGAAGATACTTTTATCATTTCTGATGTTGCCACAATGAGTAACAATGGTTCTTCTCTAAGTTTAAATTTAACTACAGGAAAAGCTTTTATGATTACTGACAAAGTGAATCAAATAGACTTTAAAAGCATGGTTATAAATAATGACATAAAAAGTTCATCAAAAATAAATAATATAGAGGATTTAATAGAATATTGGAAAGATATTAATACAAATGAAACCAAAGCAGAAGACTTTGTATTTTCTATACTTACCTCACTATATCCTATTATCTCGATTTTATTTGCACTATATATTGGCTTTTACAATCCTAGATATCAAAAAAACAATTCAAGCATTTTAGCAATATCTCTAACAACATTCTTTTTTATTACAATACTACAGCTACAATATCTTGGGCTCAATTTACTATTATATATTCCTGTAGCTTGGATTTTAATCAGTATATTTCTTTATTCTTTTAGAATAAAACCACACTATTAAATGAAAATTAAAATAACTATTTGCTACGATGGTACGAACTACAATGGTTCACAAGTACAAGTAGACTGTCCTACAATTCAATCAAAATTAAGTGAAATTTTGAATATATTAAATATTAATACTGCACTTGCTTTTAGTGGGCGAACAGATAAAGGAGTCCATGCCTTTAGACAAGTTGTATCATGTAACATTCCAAAATTTTGGAATGACTTAGATAAACTAAAAATAGCTTTAAATAAACTCTTACCCAAGTCTATACAAGTTAGAAATATTCACAAAGTTAATTGTGAATTTCATGCACGATTTAGTGCCAAACAAAGAGAATATAGATTTCTTATGACAAATAAGAAACTTACTCCATTTAATGCTAACTATATCAGCTATTATGAAAATATTAATGAAAAGAAAATAAATGACACAATCAAACTTTTTCTTGGTATTCATGATTTTAAATATTTTAGCAAAAAAGGAAGTGACCCATACACAACTGTACGAGAAATTTACAATATAAGGTTTTATAAACACAAAGAAATATATGTTTTAAACTTTCAAGCAAATTCTTATCTAAGAAGTCAAATCAGAATGATTGTAGACTTTATTATGAAAATTTCTAGTGGGAAATTAACTATAGAAGAGCTAAAGGAACAGTTAAATACAAAGAGACTAGTATCCTGGACACTAGCCCCTTCACATGGCTTGTATTTAAGTAAAGTTAATTATTAAAAAAAACTTATACCTTTCTATAATCTTTGTGGCATCTCATCTTTAAATGCAATTCTTTCAGCATTTATAAGAATAGTTTCTGCATCATTTTGAATCATCTCTTGAGCTAATTCTAAACCTAAACCATCACAATTATTTAAATTCTTTGTCAATGATTTTAGTAATATATTTGTACCATCAGGATAACCAATCATAGATTGTAATGTAATTTTACCATCTGATATAGTTGCATTACATGCAACTGGGGCGGAACAACCTACTCCTATTTTCGCTATAAAATCTCGCTCTGCTTTTGCGCAAATAAATGTCTCTTCATCATTTAAGCACATAGCTATTTTTTTTAATTTTACATTATTTGAAACTATCTCAATTCCAAGTGATGCTTGACCCATAGGGGGTATCATCATATCTAATGATAGTTTTTCTGTGAAAGTTATGTCTTTTAATAAATCAAGTCTATATACACCAATCCAAGCCAATATAATTGCATCATATTGCCCTTCCTTCAATTTTCTTAATCGTGTGTTTATATTCCCTCTTAAATCTTTTACTTTTAAATCAGGTCTGTACTTAAGTAATTGCATTCGTCTTCGCAAGCTTGTAGTTCCTATAATCGCACCTTCAGGTAATGCATCTAAAGACTTATAACTATGTGACAAGAAGACATCACTTTGATCTTCTCTTTTCGTAATAGCTGCTAACTCTAAACCTTCAGGAATATATGTTGGAACATCTTTTAAACTATGTACTGCAATATCAGCATTTCCTGCTAGCATTTCATCTTCTAATTCTTTTGTAAAGTGACCTTTCCCTCCAATTAAGGCTAAAGGTTTATCTAAAATTTTATCACCTTTACTTACTATCTTATTAAGTTCAACTTTGATATCAGGATATAATGTTTCAATTCTATTTTTAATATGGTGTGCTTGCCAAAGTGCTAAATCACTTGCTCTAGTCGCAATCACTATTTTTTTCATTTTATATCCTAATTACTTTAAATATTTTTTATATTTCTTGCTGGTATTATCAATTTCTCCATCTAAAAATAAAGTTGGTGTGCCTTTTACAAAAGCTTCATTTGACAAATCATAATCATGTGCTAATCTTTGATTTAATTTTGAATCATTTATTTGAGAGATTTTAATATTTGTTTTAAAAATTGTATTAAAGTGAGTTAATGCTTTTTGATCATCTTTTTCAGCATATGCATCATACAAAGAACCGAAATTTGTTTTATAAATTTCGTAATCTACATTCTTTATGCCCATATCAGTAGCTATCATTGAAGCTTTTGATAATGTTCTTGCTGTTGGATGCATATTAAGTGGTAAATGATAATAATACAATGCAATTTTTTCTGGATTATTCATTACATCTTTTATAATTGATGGTACTGCATCAATACATACGGGACATAAAGGATCGCTAAATAAGACTAATGTATGTTTTGCATCTTCGTTTCCAGCAATTAAATGTTTTTTATCAAAATATTTTTTTCCTAGCTTTGGATACATCATATTAGAATATGATCTCTTTGTTTTTAAATTCACTAATTCAGGAGCAATTAAATTACCATTTGTAAATAACGTATCTTTTTGATTGATAACTTTACCTTTAACTGTAAAAGTTATATTAAATACATAACCATACCAACCATCTTTTTTTAAATCTTTTTTTAAGATAATAGATACATCACTGAGTGTAATCTCTTGCCTTTTTAAAATATTTGATACCTTTTGTTTCTCAAATTTTAGTATATTCTCATCTATTGTTTTAGTAGCTAGTAAGCTAGTGCTTGATAGACTTATTGTCATCAATAATTTCAACATCGATAATTTCATCTGTTTTCCTTTTATAATTAGTATTATTTGTATTTTTATATATTTTCGGATCATACTCAAAATTTCTTGTATATGATGTTCTACTAGTAGGCGATTTGTATGTAAATATTTTAGTAAAAAGTATTACTAAAAAGGAAAATTGGAACAAAATACCAATTATATCAGTAAAAAAGCCTGGCACTATGAGAAATATTGCCCCGATTGCCTTTCCAGCATTTTCTTTTATAAATTCTTCTTGTGTAAGTTGTCCAGTTCTCACTTTAGAAATACTCTCTGAAAATGATAATTTAAAATTTTTAAGTATAAGGATACCTATCATTGCAGATATAATAATTTCTAAAAATATATTAAGTCCACCAATTGAACCTGCTATTGAGGAAGAAACCACAAGCTCGATAAATAAATATGTAAAAAAATAAATCAAATCAATTCCTTATTTTTGTTTGTGCATTAATATAGATTTTTCCAAATGATAAAGTTCATATCGAATAAATTTAAATTTTTCACTCGTTTCAATGTCTATTAATTTTGTAAACTCTTCGAGTACTCTTGAGCTCTCTTGAGCTCTTTTAAAATTTGCTATTAAAATTGATGTTAAGTCTTCTCTATTTTGTTCTGAATGAATCGAATGTTTCAGAACATCATTTGTAATATCTCTCGAATCTAATAAAGCATTGTATTCAGATATTCTAGAATTGTGCCTTATCTTTTTTAATTGTGTCGCAATATTCTTATCGTTAAAGACATATCGATATATATCTTCAACAACTCTTATACCTTCTCGAAGACGGTTTAAATTTGCATCTAAAAGACGTAAATTGCTTTTAATCATCTCTGCTATTAAATATAGCAAGAATTTGTAATAATGAAATAAATAAATTTAAAAAATCTAAGTACAATGAAATTGCAGCTTCTATTGGTGTTGAAAAACCACCTTTGATAATCTTTTGCGTATCATAAAGAATGAAAGCACTAAAAATCAAAGCTCCAAATCCTGCTATTGCTAACTGGAAAATTGATGATTGGAAAAAGATATTACTTATGCTAGCAACAATTAATATTATGAGAGCAATAAAAAGCATTTTTCCCATTGTAGAATAATCTTTTTTAGTTGTTAATGCAAACATCGATATCCCAGCAAATGCAACTGAAGTCATTAAAAATGCTTGAGCTACTATTGATGCCCCAGCTGGCATATTAAAAACACTACTTAATAAAGGAGTGATGGTTAAACCACTTACAAAAGTAAATGCAAATAATACAATTAGATTAATACCCGGCTTATCTTTTACCGCGTATATGCCAAACAATAGTGCAAACTCTAAAATAACAAGTCCCCAATACCAACTAGATATAGCACTAACCATACCTAAACCTATATATGCTCCAGCAGTAGCAGCTAATAATGAACTTGAAAACAACTGATAAGTAGTTTTTAAAAAAGCCATTATATCAGCTGGTGCTGATTCTTTTTCACGTGATGAAGTATATGCATCATTCTTTTGTGAATGACCTGAATCCTTATTATCAGATAAATAATCTCTATTGTACATTTACATTCCTTTTTATTTTGTATCTTTATTTTATAGTTATATCCTTAAATCTATCTTTAACTTTTACAATTAACATTTCTCATTTAATTTATTAATACTTTATAGTAAATATAAACTTTTTTAAGCTATAATGTATATTATTTTAGAAATGCAAAATACTTAAAGACCGTTAATTTAGGAGATATATAAAATGTTAGATGTAGTACAAATTCAAGAGATACTTCCACACAGATACCCATTTTTACTTGTGGATAAAGTTACTAGTATGACTGAGGGCGAGGAAATTATTGCTTATAAAAATATTTCAATTAGTGACCCAGTTTTCCAAGGACACTTTCCAGGTCACCCAATATACCCTGGTGTGATGATACTTGAAGGTATGGCACAAGCAGGTGGAATTTTAGCTTTAAAAAGTTCAGGATTGACAAATGAAGAGATTGAACAAAAAGTTATTTATTTTATGAGTATAGATGATGCAAAATTTAGGAAACCTGTTAAACCAGGAGATAAATTAGAATACAGAATCAAAGTACTCAAATTAAGAAAAAATTTGATTGTACTTGATGGTAAAGCTTATGTAGATGACACTTTAGTAAGTGAAGCACAACTAAAAGCAATGGTTGTAGATAAATAATCCATGAGTATTCATAAAACAGCTATTATACAAGATGGGGCAATCTTAGCAGATGATGTACGAATTGGTCCATATACAATCATTGGCTCACATGTCGTAATTGGTAAGGGAACTACTGTTGGTAGTCATACATTAATTGATGGATATACTACTATTGGAGAATATAATCATATATTTTCACATGCAGTATTGGGGACAATACCTCAAGATTTAAAATATAATGGGGAAGAAACTTATCTTACAATAGGAGATAATAATACTATAAGAGAACATACATTAATAAATACAGGAACAGCTGGTGGTGGCTATAATACTACTATTGGTTCAGGTAATCTAATAATGGGTCATGTACATATAGGCCATGATTGTATTATTGAGAACAACATTGTTATTGCAAATTCAGCAATTTTAGCTGGTCATGTAGAGATTTTTAGTAATGCAATAATAGGTGGAATAAGTGCCGTCCATCAATTTTGTAAAATTGGTGAATATGCAATGTTAGGTGGTGGTTCTATTGTAGTACAAGACATTCCCCCGTATTGCGTGTGTGAAGGAAATAGAGCTTCACTAAGAGGTCTAAATATAAATGGACTAAGAAGACATATTCAAAACAGAGATAATATAAGTGAAATAAAGCGAGCTTATAAACATCTTTTTGAATCGGGTAATGCACTTTCCACTAGCGCAAACGAACTAATGAAAAGTTCAGAAAATAAATACGTAAAGGTTCTAGCTCAATTTGTACTTGATACAAAAAGAGGGATACCTTTTACAAGAAAGTAATGAAGAATGAAAAATGAAAAACTAATTTGTGATTTTTGTGGAGCAAAAGATATAATTGAGAACCCAGTAATTGCAGGAAAAAATGCTACAATTTGCCAAACTTGTGCAAAATCAGCTTATGATATAATTGAAAAACATAAAAAGGATGCATCCCAAGATAAAGACCCTAGAGATATTGCAGATGACTCGGTCATTCAAAATATATTAACTCCAAAAGAATTAAAAGTAATTTTAGATGAATATGTAATAGGTCAAGAAAAAGCCAAAAAAGTTTTAAAAAATTAT
>CAWVZX010000012.1:0-16822 GCA_963934755.1 uncultured Arcobacteraceae bacterium
TTTTAAGATGTTTTTTTATGGGCTTTTTTATTCTTTCTCTCATCTCTTTTATTTACTTATTTGTTTATCTCTTTTGTGCTATAATATATTATATTACATAAAGGTTAAAGCATTTGGTACAATTTTTTAAACACTATATTCCCTACTACAAGGATTATATAGGAAAATTTATATTAGTGATATTGGGAATAATACTAGTTTCTTCAGGAACGGCAGGATCTGCTTATATCATAAAACCTTTATTAGATGATATCTTTGTTAACAAAGATGAAGTTATGTTGTCTATTATTCCTTTAATTATAATTGGATTATATACAGCAAAAGGGATTGGTAGATACATACAATCATTTTATATTTCATATATAGGTCAAGATATTATTAGACGAGTAAGAGATAAATTTCTATCACATATCTTAAACTTAGATTTACTATTCTTTAATAATAACCACAGTGGCGAACTAATTAGTCGTATTACAAATGATATTAATAGAATTCAAAGTGCTGTTTCAACTCAAATTTCAAGAATTATACAAGAATCTATTACAATCTTTGCATTAGTAGGCGTAATTATTTATCAAAGTACTGAATTGGCATTTTATGGTTTAATAGTTATGCCTTTAGCCTTTTATCCTCTTTCTCTAATGGCAAAAAAAGTTAAAAAATTGTCTTTTAAATCACAAGAAAAGAATTCAGATATAACCGCTCAATTAAGTGAAACATTTAATAATATAGAAATAATTAAAGCTAATTCAACAGAGTCATTAGAAATTGATGATTTCTCAAAACATAATAAAGAATTCTTTAATGTAAATATTAAATCTGTGAAAATTAATGAATTGGTATCACCGTTTATGGAGATATTAGGGGCCATAGCCTTAGCTGTTGTTATAACTGTTGGAGGAAGAGAAGTTATTAATGGGAATATGACTGTAGGTACATTCTTTTCTTTTATGACAGCATTAATGATGCTATATACACCTATAAAGTCATTGTCATCTTTATTTAATCAGCTTCAAGATGCAATTGCTGCAAATGAAAGAATAAATAATATCTTTGAGTTAAAAGCAGAAATTTTGTCAGGACATAAAACAATAAATTCTGATTGCAGAAATATAAAATTCACTAATGTTTACTTAAATTTTGGTGATAAAGTTGCATTGAAAAATGTAAGTTTTGAAGCCAAGAAAGGTGAAACAATTGCATTAGTAGGGGATAGTGGTGGAGGTAAAAGTTCACTAATTAATACACTAATAAGATTCTATGATACAACAAGTGGAGAAATATTGCTTAATGGGAAGAATATTAAAGAATATGAATTAAATAGTTTAAGAGATAATATTTCTATTGTTACGCAAAGAGTATATATTTTTAATGATACTATTGGATTAAATATTTCATATGGACAAGAGTATAATGAGAGTAGAGTTTTGGAAGCTTTAACAAAATCACATGCTACAGAGTTCGTAAATAAAATGCCTAATGGAATTAATACTATTTTGGATGAATTTGGAACAAATCTAAGTGGAGGCCAAAGACAAAGATTAGCAATTGCACGAGCTTTGTATAAAGACCCTCAAATATTAATTTTAGATGAAGCAACAAGTGCCTTGGATAATGAAAGTGAATCAGCAATCACGGATGTATTAGAAGAAGTTTCCAAAGATAAGATAACATTTGTTATTGCACATAGACTAAGTACAATTAAAAATGCTAATAAAATAATAGTTTTTAAAGCAGGTGAAATAATTGGAAAAGGTACACAAGAAGAATTATTAAAGAACTGTATTGAATATAAAAGATTGCATGATTTAGCAAATATTTAAAGGAATAAAAAAGATGTTTAACTACGAAACTGTAAAAAAAATAATGTTCAATTTCGAACCTGAAACAGCACATGATATCTCATCATTTGGATTAAAAGTTTTACCAAGATGTAGAATTATAAATAATATGATGGTTGAACGTAACTTCATAGATAATAATATACTATCACAAAATATTTTTAATAGAATATTTCATAATCCTATAGGATTAGCAGCAGGTTTTGATAAAAATGCTGAGCTGATTGAATCAATGCAGGCTATGGGATTTGGATATACAGAAATAGGTACAATGACACTAAAACCACAATCAGGTAATGCTAAGCCAAGATTATTTAGATACCCTGAATATGAATCTATACAAAATGCAATGGGTTTCAACAATAATGGTTCATATGAAGTGATAAAAAATTTAAGTGAAGTATATCCATACTCTATACCAGTTGGTGCAAGTATTGGGAAGAATAAACTTACAGTAGACAATGAAACTTTGAGTGATTATGAAAAACTTATAGTTGGATTTAAGGATATTTGTGATTATTTGGTTGTGAATATTTCTAGCCCTAACACTCCAAATTTAAGAGATTTGCAAAATGAAGAATTCATAAAATCTGTATTTACAATGGCTAAGAAGATAACAAATAAACCTGTATTATTAAAAATTGCACCAGATATGGAAAATGAAACCGCAATCACACTATGTAAAACAGCAATTAATTCAGGTGCAGATGGAATTGTTGCTACAAATACTACTCAAGATTATTCTCTATTACCAAATGCACATAAGTTTGGAGGAATTAGTGGTAAAGTTATGAGTGATAAATCATTTAATTTTTTTAAAGAGATTAGTAGAGAATTACATGATAAAACTGTATTAATTAGTGTAGGTGGAATTAGTGATGCTAAGGATGCTTACCGTAGAATCAAAGCTGGAGCTAGTTTAGTTCAAATTTATAGTGCATTTGTTTTTCAAGGACCTTCAATGTGCAAAAATATTAATGAAGAATTAATTGAATTAATAAAAGCAGAAGGCTATTCAAATATATCAGAAGCAATTGGTTCTGATTTTAAGTAAGCGAAAAAGATGATAAAAAAAGTTTTACTTTTTAGTTTATATCTTTAATTATAGGAGAAAGTTTAATGGCAAAAAATAGTTTACCAAAGTATTATGAAAAAACACTAGAAAATGGTTTAAAAATAGTGGCAATACCCTTAAAAAATAATTCAGATGTAATTACTACTGATATATTTTACAATGTAGGAAGTCGCAATGAAGTGATGGGCAAAAGTGGAATAGCACACATGCTAGAACATTTAAATTTCAAATCTACAAAAAATCTAAAAGCTGGTGAATTTGACACAATTGTAAAAGGATTTGGGGGTGTCAATAATGCCTCGACAGGTTTTGATTATACTCATTACTATATTAAATCAAGTAAAAAAAATCTTTCTAAGTCTCTTTCGTTATATGCAGATTTAATGGAAAATTTAACTTTAAAAGATGAAGAGTTTCAACCTGAAAGAGATGTTGTAGCAGAAGAAAGACGATGGAGAACTGATAATTCTCCAATGGGATATTTGTATTTCAAGCTTTTTAATAATACATTTACATATCATCCTTATCATTGGACTCCTATTGGATTTATGAATGATATTCAAAATTGGACAGTAAGTGATATACGAGATTTTCATTCAAGATATTATACTCCTTCAAATGCAATTGTTATAGTTGCAGGTGATATTGATAAAGAGTCTGTATTTAACGAAGCATCAATGCAATTTGGATCTATAAAAAATACAAAAAATAGTAAAAAAATAGTAAAAGAATTACATACAATTGAACCAAAACAACAAGGTGCTAAAAGAGTGATTGTTTATAAGGATTCTGAAGTTGAAATGTTGGCAATAAATTTTAATATTCCAAACTTTTTACATGAAGACCAATTTGCCTTATCTGCATTAAGTGAGCTTTTAAGTTCTGGAAAAAGTAGTAAATTAAATCAAGTCCTAGTGGATGAAAAACAATTAGCTAATACTGTTTATGCATATAATATGGAGCTAAAAGATCCAGGTGTTTATATGTTTCTAGCTGTTTGTAATCCAGGAATTAATGCAAAAGAAGTTGAAATAACAATATTGGATGAGATTGAAAAAATAAAAGCTGGTGGAATAAAAAAAGAAGAATTAGATAAAATTAAAAAGAATACAAAATCAGATTTTATTTTTTCTTTAGAGAGTTCTAGCAGTGTGGCTAGTCTTTACGGAAGTTATTTAAGTAAAGGCGACATACTACCATTAATGAATTATGAGCGAAAAATTGAACAATTAAAAGTTGCTGATTTGATTAGAGTTGCAAACAAGTATTTGATAAATGCAAATTCAACAACGTTAATTTTGAAAAAAAGTGATGAAAATTAATAAATCTATAGTATCATGTATCAAATTATAATAAAATAAGGAATAGAAAAATGACCATAGTTACAGGCGCTACAACAGCTATTATTACTCCATTTAAAAATGGTAAATTAGATGAGCAAACATATGCAAAACTTATTACAAGGCAAATTGATAATGGTATTGATGCTATTTGTCCAGTAGGTACAACTGGAGAAAGTGCTACATTAACACATGATGAACACAAAAGATGTATCGAAATTGCAGTTGAAGTTACAAAAGGAACATCCACTAAAGTTCTAGCAGGTGCAGGAAGTAATTGTACAAATGAAGCAATTAGTATAGCAAAACATGCAGAAAAATCTGGTGTTGATGCAATATTCTCAGTTAGTCCTTATTATAATAAACCCTCGCAAGAAGGATTATATTTACATTATAAAGCCATTGCTGATTCAGTTTCTGATTTAGGTTTAATGCTTTATAACGTACCAGGAAGAACTGGTGTTGATATTGAAGCTTCAACTGTAATTCGCTTATTTGATGATTGCAAAAATATGTATGGTATAAAAGAAGCAACAGGCTGTTTAGATAGAGCAACAAAATTATTATCGTTGAGACCTGAATTGAAAGTACTATGCGGAAACGATTCAATAGATTTTTCAATGATTGCAAATGGTGGTGCTGGCTTTACTTCTGTTACTGCAAATCTTCTACCTGATTTAAAAAGTACCTTAGCACATGAAGCTTTAGCAGGTAATTTTGAGGAGGCTCGAAAAATGAATAATTTTCTATATGCAATTAATGATATTTTATTTTGTGAAAGCAATCCTATTCCAATAAAAGCAGCAATGTATATTGCTGGCTTAATAGATACGTTAGAATATAGATTACCATTAACTCCACCAAGTAAAGAAAGCATGAAATTACTTGAAGAAGTAATGAAAAATTATAATATAGTTAAATAGCTTGTTGTGTATACGATAATTGGAATTTTACTTTTATTTTTAATATCAATTTTTACTATTTTACTATTTTATAAATCAAAGAAAACTCGACAATACAAACTCGAGAGTGGCAACTGTCCTGCTTGCGGAGCGACAACAAAAAGTTTCAAAGATGAAAATACTGGTTCTTTATTTAAAGTAGAATCAGTAAAACAAAAAATTTTGAAAAATCATACTTGTAGCGGTGTTTTTGAAATAGAATATAAATGTAATAATTGTGGACTTAAAGAAGTTCATAATAGTCTAGGGTAAAATACTAGAACATAACTAAAACAAATTCATAACTAAGGTTTAACACCTTACTTTTTTTATTTTCAAAATATACTTGACAAAGATACTCTATTATTGATATAATTTTGTTAGCACTTGTATAATATGTGTGCCAACTACTTTAAGGAATGTACAATGAGTAATAAAATATTTGAAAAACTAACAAATCAAATGCAAGAAACTATTGAATCCGGTTTAAGTTTAGCATTACATAATAAAAATCAAGAAGTTGAAGTTGTACATATTTTGTGGGGCTTACTTGCAAATACATCTAGTGTCTTAAATCAATTGTTAAATAAATTAAATATAGACAAAGTAGCAATTGAACTTGAAGCAAAAAGCTTGGCTAATAAACTTTCCTCTGTGTCGAGTGTTACAAAAGTAAATATCAAAATAAGTAAGAATGTTGTTAATTCATTGGAAAATGCACAAGGATTGATGAATAGTTTGGGAGATGAATTCTTAGCAGTAGATACATGGATAATTGCAAATTTGAAAAGTAAAATATTTAAAGATACAATTGGTAAATATGTAGATTTAAATGAGGTAAAAAAAGAACTAGAAGTTATAAGAGGTGGTGCAACAGTTAATTCTCAAAGTTCTGATGATAATTTAGAAGCTTTAGATAAATATGGAATAGATTTAAATAAAATGGCAATTAATGGGAAATTAGATCCAGTTATTGGAAGAGATGAACAATTGCAACGAATGATGCAAATTTTGATACGAAAAACTAAAAATAATCCAATACTTTTAGGCGAGCCTGGAACAGGTAAAACAGCAATTGTTGAAGGATTAGCACAAAGGATTGTGAATCTAGATGTACCAACTTCTTTACAAAATAAAAGAGTTATTACTCTAGATATGTCTGCTTTAATTGCAGGTGCCAAATATAGAGGTGAATTCGAAGATAGATTAAAAGCAGTAATAAATGAGGTTCAAAAAGCTGGTAATATCATATTATTTATTGATGAAATTCATACAATAATAGGAGCAGGTGCAAGTGAAGGAAGTATGGATGCTGCAAATATTTTAAAACCTGCACTTGCTCGTGGCGAACTTCATACTATTGGTGCAACTACACTGAAAGAGTATAGAAAATATTTTGAAAAAGATACAGCTATACAAAGAAGATTTCAACCTGTTAATGTAGATGAGCCTAGTGTTAATGAATCATTGCAAATATTAAGAGGGATTAAAGAAAAACTGGAAACTTTTCATCATGTTACTATAAATGATAGTGCTCTTGTAAGTGCTGCAAAATTAAGTCATAGATATATTACTGATAGATTTTTACCAGATAAAGCAATTGATTTAATTGATGAAGCAGCAGCAGAATTAAAAATGCAAATTGAGTCAGAGCCTATAGTTCTATCTGTTACTAAAAGACAGATAAGTACTTTGGCAGTTGAAAAAGAAGCACTTAAGATGGAAAAAAGTGATAAAAATACAAGTAGATTGTTAGAAATTGAAGAAAAGTTATCAAATTTAAAAGAAAAACAAAGAAATTTAGAGACACAATTCGCAAATGAAAAAGAGACATTTAATTCAGTGTCAACTATAAGAACACAAATAGATGAATTAAAGGGCAAAGCAGAACGGGCGAAAAGAGACAGTAATTTTGAAGAAGCTGCCTCTATCGAATATGGTCAAATCCCAGAATTGGAATCAAAAATTAAAGAAAATGAAGTAAAATGGGCCAAAATGCAAGAAACAGGAACATTATTAAAAAATTTTGTTGATCAAGATGCAATTGCAAGTATTGTTTCAAGATGGACTGGTATACCTGTAAATAAAATGATTTCAAGTGAAAAAGAAAAAATTTTGCAAATAGAGAAAGTTTTAAAAGCTGATGTAATTGGACAAAATAATGCAATAAAAGCTATAAGTAGAGCAATCAAAAGAAATAAGGCTGGGTTAAGTGACGAAAGTCGCCCAATAGGAAGTTTTTTATTTTTAGGACCAACAGGTGTAGGAAAAACTGAATCTGCAAAAACATTAGCAAAGTTTTTATTTGATGATGCAAAATCTTTACTTAGATTTGATATGTCAGAGTATATGGAAAAGCACAGTGCAAGTAGGTTAGTGGGAGCAGCTCCTGGATACATTGGATATGAAGAGGGTGGACAATTAACAGAAGCAGTTAGAAGAAAACCATACAGTGTATTATTATTTGATGAAATAGAAAAAGCACATCCTGATGTATTTAATATTTTGCTTCAAGTATTAGATGACGGTAGATTAACAGATAATAAAGGGGTCACTGTTGACTTTAAAAATACAATTATAATTTTGACTTCCAATATAGGAAGTGATAAAATAATATTGATAACTGATAAAGATGAAAGAAAAGATGCTGTACTTAATGAATTGAAATTACACTTTAGACCTGAATTTTTAAATAGACTGGATGATATTATCATATTTGAGCAACTAGGACTTGAGTCAATTACAGATATTGTTGATATTATGTTTCAATCAATTGCTAAAAGATTAGAAGATAGAAATATTCATATATCTATGAGTAAAGAAGTTAAAGATTATGTTGCTAATGCTGGATATGATCGAGTATATGGTGCTAGACCATTAAAACGAGCTCTTTATGAAATAGTTGAAGATAGATTAGCTGATATGATACTAGAAGATGAGATTATTGATGGTGATGAAGTGATGTTTAATCTAAAAGATAATGAAATTGTTGTCAATATTTTATGAGAGAATAGTTAGTCTTTGAAAAGGTTAAACTAACCTAATATTAAGTAAGTTTTAAATATAATCGCAGACATAATTTAGAAAAAAGGAAAAAAGTATGAAAAGAACATACCAACCGCATAATACTCCAAGAAAAAGAACGCATGGGTTCAGAACAAGAATGGCTACTAAAAATGGTAGAAATGTTATTCAAAGAAGAAGAGCTAAAGGCAGAAAAAGATTAGCTGTTTAAGCAAATCTCATCGTATAAATACACAAAAAGAGTTTAGAGAAATTTATAAAAGTAACATAAGATGGCATACAGCTAGTTTTGTTGTTTTTTTCATCGAAGGTAGCAACTTCAATGTTGCTTTCGTTTCATCAAAAAAAGTTGGAAATGCTGTTTATAGAAATCGGGCGAGAAGATTACTTCGTGCTTTGGTTTTGGATAAAGAAAATCAACTTAGAAATGGAAAATATATATTTGTAGCTAAACATAGTATATTTGAACGAGAATACAAAGTACTTAAAAATGACTTTAAATATGCTATAAAAAAATTAGATCTTGGAACATGAAAAAATTCATACTCATTATTATTAAATTTTATCAAAAATACTTAACAATTTTATCTTTTGGAAGTTGTAGATACTATCCAACATGCTCATCTTATGCAAAAATTCAATTTGAAAATAATAATATTTTATACGCTTTTTTTTATTCAATAATAAGAATTTTAAAATGTAATCCATTATTTGAAGGTGGTTTTGACTATGTAAAAGTCAAATGCCCTGATAAAAATGAATTAAATCAAGAATTTAAAAAGATTAAGGTAAAATACTGGAAAGTACCAGTAAAAAATAATTATTGCTTAATACTTCAACACAATTCACAATGGGACACATAAATGGCACTACAGAACGATTCAATGAACAAACAACAAACGCAAAAGAGAATATTAATCGCTACAGTTTTATCTTTTGCATTTTTTATCGCTTATGATTTTTTATATTTACAGCCAAAGCAAGCATTAGTTAATGAAGCAAATGCTAAAAATTCACTTACTTTGGAGAAAAAAAAACTACTGACACAATCATCTACTAATGCTCCAATAACAAATTTTAAAAATGTTTCAAATAATACGCCAGGTATAAATATATCTTCTAATAATGTTGTTGCTACTATTAAAACATTAAATAATGTTATAGAAATTGACAACTTAGGTAGAATAAGCCAAGTGACATTAAGCGGAACACAATATGTCACGGAAGATAATAAACCTATAAAACTTTTTGATGCAGGACAATTAAGGCCATTAGAAGTAAGATTTTCCGATAGAAAAATCAATGAAGAAGCTTTTTTAACAAATATTGATGTTTCTGCAACAAATATTGATGCTACTAATGCTATATCTAAATTAATAATTACGCAAAAGTTAAGCGATACAACATTAACAAAGGTAATGACTTTTTATCCTGATGGACATTATGATATTAAGGCAGCAGCAACCAATAAAGCTGAGTTCTTTATCACTACAGGCTATAGACCTAATGTTATGGTTGATATGTACGCAGACCATGGAGCATTACTAGCATTAAATGATGATACTTTAACGATCATTGAAGATGAAGATATGGATAAAAATCAAGAGCTAATAGGTGTAAATGTTGCATCTGCTTTTGATAGATACTATGCTTCTGTTTTATATAATTATGACATAAGTATGTCAGTTAGTATTATGAAAGACCTAAATGATTCTCCTCAAATATTTATTCATGCAAAAGATGATATTCTCTTACATGGTTATATTGGGCCAAAAGAACATAAAATATTACAATCTTTAGATGATAGACTTACCTCAGTTATTGAATATGGATGGTTTACATTTATTGCTCAACCAATGTTTATTCTTCTGCAATTTATTCATAATTACATTGGTAACTGGGGATGGACGATTGTTTTTACTACAATATTAATTAAACTTGTACTATTTCCTTTATCACATAAAGGTATGGTTTCAATGAATAGACTTAAGGAATTGGCTCCTAAAGTTAAAGCGCTTCAAGAAAAATACAAAGGTGATAAACAAAAATCATCAATGCATATGATGGAACTGTATAAAAAAGAGGGTGTAAATCCTATGGGTGGGTGTCTGCCTGTAATATTGCAAATTCCTGTATTTTTTGCTATATATAGAGTTTTATTAAATTCTATTGAACTAAAAGGTGCTCCTTGGATGTTGTGGATTGATGATTTAGGTGTTATGGATCCATATTTCATATTACCAATATTAATGGGTATTACAATGTTTGTGCAACAAAAGATTACACCAAATACGATGGCTGATCCAATGCAACAAAAATTGTTTCAATTATTACCCGTAGTATTTACAATTTTCTTTCTATGGTTCCCCGCAGGACTTACTCTTTACTGGTTTATAAATAATTTATTTACTATTGTCCAACAATATTATGTTAATACAATTTTTACAAAAGCAAAAGTAGAAAGACATGAAAAACATTTAGAAGAGAAAACTCACTATAACAAAGAATAGAAGGAAACTTAGATGAAAAAAGTAGCTAATAATGAAGTTGCAATTTTTGAAGCTAAAACTTTAGTAGAAGTTTATGAAAAAGCTTCAATGTCTTTAAGTTGTTCCGTGACTAAATTAGATATTGACCTTAAGCAAACACCAAGCAAGGGTTTTTTAGGGTTCTTTTCTAGAAATGCAATTATAGCAGTAAGAATAAAAAATGAATACAGCGAAATTTCTACTTCATCAAATACTAACGAGCAAAAGAATAATATTAAAATTGAAACATTAAGCTCACGATTGAATACTTTAAATGAAGAGCTTAATTCTCATAAAATCGAAGTTCCACAGATGCTTAAGCAAAGTGAAAAAGAGAATTTATTTAACGAATTTTACATAGCTTCTGGAGAAGAATTCCATCTTACACCTGTAATTAAAACTCAAAATATAGATTTGATAGAGAAAGTATCATACGAAATTAACACATTATTTTCAAAATTGTGCTATAAAATAGATAAAATAAATGTTGATATATTAGATGATGGTAAAACTTTGTATATTAAATTCTCTGGTGCGGATAGTCTTTTACTAATAGGTAAGGAAGGATATAGATACAAAGCTTTATCATATATTTTATTCCATTGGATAAAAGATAAATATGGAATGATGCTAAGACTTGAAGTTGCACAATTTTTGTCAAATCAAGAAGCGGTAATTTTCGCATATCTAAATCCAGTTATTGAGACGATTAAAACTGAAGGTTATTATAAGACAAAAATACTTGATGGGATTTTGATTCATATTGCGCTTAATAAACTTAGAGGTATTTTTTCTGATAAATATGTTGCTGTGAAAACAACAAACAAAGGTGATAAATATATCTTAGTTAATGAAAATAGAAATTAAAAATGTATGAAGAAGATACAATAGTTGCAATTGCAACTGCAAATGGAATAGGATCAATATCTATTGTTAGGCTCAGTGGAGTAAATGCCTTAGCTATTGCATTGAGAATAGCACATAAAGTAAATTTAAAACCAAGAGTAGCAACTTTATCCAATATATACGACACTAAAGATGAACTTATAGATGAAGCCTTATTAATTTATTTTAAAAATCCTAATTCATTTACTGGTGAAGATATTGTTGAATTTCAATGTCATGGTGGAGTAGCGATTACAAGTCTTATATTAAGTACTTGTATAAATTTAGGTGCACGAGCTGCTAATCCTGGGGAGTTCTCTAAAAGAGCTTTTTTAAATGGAAAGATAGATTTAACACAAGCACAAGCAATTAGTAAAATGATTGAGGCTAGAAATGAAGATGCAGTAAAAATTTTAGCGCGTCAATTAAAAGGTGAATTAAAAGATTTTGTAGAAGATATTAGAAAAGATTTATTGTTTATGCTGGCTTATACTGAAGTTAGTATTGATTACGCAGAAGAAGATTTACCCAATGATATTTTTGAACAAATCAAAATAAAATTAGATAAAATAACTAATAAGCTTGAAGTTACTCTATCTGCTAGTAAAAGAAGAGAAGGTCTGATCGATGGTTTTAAGGTTGCAATTATAGGTAAACCTAATGTGGGAAAATCTAGTTTATTAAATAAATTATTAAATTTTAATCGTGCCATAGTGAGCAATATCGCAGGAACTACGAGAGATACTATTGAAGAGAGTGTAAGAATAGGTTCACATATTATTAAAATCGTTGATACAGCAGGGATTCGAAAATCAAGTGATGAGATAGAAAAAATAGGCATAGAGAAATCTATTGAAGCAATTAATGATGCTGACATAATAGTCTCATTATTTGATGGAAGTAGAAAGTTTGATGATGAAGATGAACAAATAATGACACTTCTTGCTCAAACAGAAAAAGAAAAATTGATTGTAGTAAATAAATCAGATTTACATCGTAAATTTAATAGCTCAAAAATTGCTAATGATTATATCTCCTTAAATGTTAAAGATGACATTTCTGAACTTATTAATAAAATCGAACTCATACTTAATCAAAATACGAATGGTGATGATGTTACTTTAATCTCTCATCAGCAAATAAATGAAGTTAAATCAACACTGAAAAATATGCAAGAAGCTTCATCTCCATTACAAACAGGCGAATTAGAGTTTTTTTCATATCATATAAATGAATCATTAGCACATATGTCAAATATTACAAGACCATACGAGCATACAGAAATGCTAGATGTAATGTTCGGTCAATTTTGTTTAGGTAAATAGATGCATAGAAAGTCTCAAGTTTTAGAATTTCTAGAAGAAGACAAGCAATGCTCATATTTTGATGATAAATTATGTGATATTCGTTATAAATATATGGATAATTGTACTGCGGATGAAGAATATGAAATGTTAGAACGAGGCTGGAGAAGATTTGGAAATATGCATTTTGTGCCAGAGTGCAAAGAGTGCAATGAATGTAGAACTATTAGAATTGATATAAAAAAATTCAGCTTTTCAAAAAGTCAAAAAAGAGTTTTAAATAAAAATAAAGATACACGAGTATATGTCCAAAAACCAACAGTAACTTTTGAACATATAGATTTATTTAATAAATATCATAAATGTATGACTGAGAAGAAAGATTGGAGTGAAAATATTATTGATTTTCAGGAATATAATAACTCGTATGTTAGTGGCGCACATAATTATGGGAAAGAGATATTGTATTTTAGAGATGATAAACTTATAGGTGTTGCTTTGAGCGATATGCTAGAAGGTTCCATGTCTGCTATTTATTGTTATTATAATCATGATTATGAAGATTTATCAATAGGACAATTTTCGATTTTGGCACAAATTAGTATTGCTAAGCAACATAATATTCCTTATTTGTATTTAGGATATTGGATAAAAGACCATTTGAGTATGGGCTATAAGGAACGGTATAAACCATTCGAGATTTTAGTCAACAGACCAACACTTTTTGAAAAAACTATTTGGCGTGATTATGAATAGAATAACACAATGTACTAATAAAATATGAATTTCTTATTTGTAACATTATTCCCAAATTTAATAGAACCATATTTTAAAGATTCTATTTTAAAAAAAGCAGTAGAAAAAAAACTAATTAGCTATGATTTCTACAATCCAAGAGATTACACTACGAATAAACATAAGAAAGTTGATGATACATTATATGGTGGTGGCGCAGGACAACTAATATTTCCACAACCCTTATTTGATGCATTGGATGATATAAGAGTAAAATATAAAGATGCCTATATCATATTTCCTTTAGCTGCAGCTAAACCATTTAATCAGTCTGATGCTAAACGACTGGCCAATAAACAAAATATCGTTATGGTTAGTGGTAGATATGAAGGTATTGATGAAAGAGTAATAGAAACTTATGCAAATGAAGTTTTTAGTATAGGAGACTATATCTTAACAGGGGGAGAACTGCCATCACTTATAATAGCTGATGCAATTAGTAGAAATATTGATGGGATACTTGGAAATATGGATTCTTTGTCAGAAGAAAGTTATAATCAAAATGATGCTGCTGAAATATTATTAGAGGCTCCATCATTTACGAAACCCATTGAATTTAAAGGCTTGCGTATACCTTCAGAATTATCAAAGGGTAATCATGCTAAAATTTGCAACTTAAAAATTAAGCTGTCTAAATACAAAACTAAGTATTTTAGACCATAAATGGGGCACTTCTGATGAATGTCAGTACCCCCGAAACAAGGAAAATTAATGAAAAATAAATACATTTCTGCTTTTGAATCTGCTCAAATTGAATCTAAGGAGATTCCACTGTTTAGAGCAGGGGATACACTAAGACTAGGTGTTGAAATTAAAGAGGGTAATAAAGTTAGAACACAGAACTTTGAAGGTGTTGTTATTGCTTTGAAAGGTGAAGGTGTTTCTAATACATTTACAATCAGAAAAAATGGTGCAAACAATATAGGTGTAGAAAGAATTTTTCCATTATATTCTGATAGTTTAAAAACTATTGAAGTATTAAGAAGAGGTAAAGTAAGAAGAGCTAAATTACATTACTTAAGAGAGCTTAAAGGTAAAGCTGCAAAGATTAAAGAATTAAGAAAATTCTAATTTTGAAAGTTTAAAAGGCAAGTATCTTTGATACTTGCCTTTTTTTATGCCTATAATGAATATTAAAAACTCCCCAATAGAAGAAGTTCAATTTAACTCTCAGTCTTTTTTGATAAAAAGAGACGATTTATTAGATAAATCTTTTTCTGGCAATAAAGCTAGAAAACTTTTATATTTTTTAGAACATGATTTTCCTTATATAACTAAACTTATAAGTCATGGGTCAAATCAATCAAACGCTATGTACAGTTTATCTGTTTTATGTAAATTAAGGAATTGGAAATTTATTTATTATACTAATCACATACCTTCTTATTTAAATGAAAATCCACAAGGTAACTATAAATATGCTTTAGAAAATGATATGAATTTATTTGTTGATGAAGGTTTTAATCCACAAAATTTATTAGTAAATAAATCAACTTTATTTATAGAAGAAGGTGGGGCATTAGAAGAAGCAAACTATGGGATTAAGCAATTAGCAAATGAAATAACACAATATATAAAAAATCATAATATATTAAAGGCAAAAATATTTTTACCTAGTGGCACTGGTACAACAGCATTATATTTACAAAAGAATTTAGATATTAAAGTTTTAACTTGTCCATGTGTGGGTGATGAAATATATTTAAAAAAGCAGTTTTTTGAGCTAGAAGTTAATGAAAATAAACATCCTACTATATTAAAAACAAAAAAGAAATATCATTTTGGTAAACTATATAAAGAAAATTATGAAATATGGAATGAGTTAAAAGAACAAACTAATATTGAATTTGATTTATTGTATGACCCTATTGGTTGGAATACAATGTTAAATAATATTGATGAAGATTATACTTATATATATATCCATCAAGGTGGACTAATTGGAAATGAATCCATGATACAAAGATATATTTACAAGTACAAATTATAAAGTCTTTGTAATATAATAGGTATGACAAAGCTTGAAACTAAACTGACAGTTTAACAAAGCTTATTTTACACTCTCTCGTAATATTTTTAGAATTAATTGAGTGTTGTTAATTAAGAATAATCACTTATAAATCCGCCGCCTAGGCAATAATCGCCATCATATAGAACAAGACTTTGCCCTAAAGTCACAGCTCTTTGAGGATTGTCAAATCGTACTAGAACTTTTTCATCATTTACTTCTATGACCGTACAAGCTTGCTTTTGTTGACGATAACGCACTTGTCCCATCAGTTTATCACCAATTTTAGGTGCTTTACTCAATACCCAGTGCATATAACTAGCTTCAACATTTTTACTCATAAGTAAAGGATGCTTATGATCTTGTACAATTGTCAATGTATTATCTTTTACATTTTTCTTGGCTACATACCATGGATTATGTATATTCTTAGATATATCATTTTTAACAATACCACCTAGACCAATACCTTTTCTTTGCCCTATTGTATAACAAATAAGACCTTTATGTATTCCTAATACTTTTCCTGATTCATCAATAATATCTCCCGGAATAGCTTTTAAATGTTGTGTAATAAATTCATCAAATTTTTGTTTGCCTATAAAACATATTCCTGTACTATCTTTTTTATCACTTACAGGTAGGTTATATTCTTTGGCTATTTCTCTTACTTCTTTTTTAGTTATATCACTAAGAGGAAATAAAGATTGTGATAGTTGTTCACTTGATAGTGTGTGTAAAAAATAAGTCTGATCTTTTGTATCATCTTTAGGCGTTGATAGTACATGAGTATTATTATATATATCTATTTTGGCATAATGTCCTGTTGCTATCATATTAGCACCCATTTTTTTTGCTTCATTTAAAAATACATTAAATTTAATCTCACGATTACAAAGTATATCAGGATTAGGAGTAAGCCCTTTTTTTAAACCTTCTAAAAACACATCAAATACTTTAGTTCTATATTCTTCGACAAAATCTATGCCCTTTACTTCTATGCCTAATATTTTACCTACTGCAATAACATCCTCAAATTCTATACGATTAGGGCATTGACTACCTTCGATTCCATAGTCCC